>CAZKDA010000049.1:0-8572 GCA_964551455.1 uncultured Saprospiraceae bacterium | reverse complement strand
GTTCGTGTGATTTGAAACAGAGGAAATTTTGCAAAGAGCTTTAAGGTCAGAAGTGATCTTAAATACGGTGAGTGAGACCAGTTTATCGGGGGGTAAGGCTGGTCTTTAACTCACCTAACCAAAAAAAACAAAGGGGCGCTTCAGTTGTGAAGCGCCCCTTTGTTTTTTTTAAGGATTTATTTAACGAGGGTTTACATCCACCTTAATCCTTTCATCCCTGTTTGCAATTTCCCAGGCAGTGTGAAATATCAGGCGTGCAATGCGTTCCATTTTTTCAAAATTGATCTTTTCCACGGTATCGGTAGTCCTGTGGTAATCATCGTGGGTTCCGTTGAAGTAAAAAATCGCCGGAATGCCTTTTTCAGCAAAATTGTAATGATCGGAGCGATAGTAATATCTATTAGGGTCATCTTCTGCATTGTAGGTATAATCGAGAGTCAATTGGGTGTATTTGTCATTCATCGCTTCGTTGATGTTGTGCAACTCGGTGCTCAGCCGGTCGGAGCCAATGACATAAATGTAGTTTGGATTATTTTCATATTTTTTATCAACCCTGCCTACCATATCGACATTGATATTCACCACGGTTTTGTCTAATGGGAAAACCGGTTTTTCAACATAGAACTTGGAACCCAGCAAGCCTTTTTCCTCTCCTGTCACCAGCAAAGCCAAAACGGAACGGCGGGGCCCTTTTCCAACCTTTTTGGCTTCCATGAAGGCATTCGCCACTTCAATTACGGTGGATGTGCCACTCCCGTTGTCATCGGCTCCGTTATAAATATCATCGCCTCTTTTACCAAGATGGTCGTAGTGAGCTGTAATGATAACGAGTTCTTCCTTTAGCTTTTCGTCGGTTCCTTCAATGTATCCAAGTACATTAACACCCTGGAGCGATCGGTCCTTTTTTTTCTGGGTGATCTTAAAATCTCCGTTGATGGTAACTTGATGGGCAATTCCTTTTTTCTGGATTTTTTTTCTTGCTTTAATAATTTTCTTATAGCTTTTTCCCATCAGTTCTTTGGCAACATTAGTATTGATATGGCAATTGTTGGCGTATTTTTCATACGAATCAGTGTCTTCACCCAGCGTTAAAAGCGGGCCGATGAGGATATGGCGGTTTTCACTGAGCAGCTTTTGGATTTCATTTTCAATGATGAGCACCAGTTTTGCACCACGGCTCTTTGCAGTTTCCAGCTTTTTTTCCCAATTCGTTGACCAATCGGATAATTCGGGAGTGCCGGTAAGGTATGAATTTCCATTTTTGTCTGTCGGTTCTCCTTTATAGATCAGGATCACTTTATCAGTCACATCAATTCCTTTGTAATCGCTGTATTTTTCATCCTCAATACCGTAACCCAGGAAAATGATTTGGTTGGTTTCCAGCAATGGCAGGTTTTGGTTCCTTACGGGAAATGAGATAAATTCCCACAAATGCCTGAAAGAATTCCCGTTGATGTTAAGGCTGATGTCTTCCCATTGCGACCAATTAAAAGCTACGGGTTGGAAATATGAATTTTCGCTGTTGGCAATTGTAGGGATACCCATTCGCTGAAATTCTCCGGCGATATAATTTGCCGCTTTTTCATTGCCTTCGGCGCCGGTTTCGCGGCCTTCAAACTCATCGGAAGCCAGTATTGTCAGATGTTTTTTAAGCTGTTCGCCAACGATGGTATTTGCAAAAGGCTCCGGGTTTTGAGCTTGCCCGGCGTGGTCAGGAGCAACAACCGGGACAGCTTCCCGGAAACTTTGGGCGACTGAGATGACAGGAATCGAAAACAAAAACGGAATAATAAAAATACCGGTTAGTCTCATGGTTTGTAATTTAGCAGTAAGCAATTTTATCCACTCTTTTTTGGTGTCTTCCACCCTCAAATTCTGTGTTTAAGAAAATATCAACCATCGAAAGGGCTGATTGTTCGCTGACAAACCGAGCAGGGATTGCCAATACATTTGCATTATTGTGGCGACGGGCTAGCGACGCGATTTCATCATTCCACACAACGGCGGCTCTTATCTCCTGGTGTTTGTTTGCCGTCATCGCAACTCCGTTTCCGCTGCCACAGATGATAATGCCCATATCCGCTTTTTTGTTTTCTAAACTTTCGGCAACAGGATGGATGAAATCCGGATAATCCACCGAATCGCCTGAGTCCGTTCCCATATCAAGGACGGTATATCCCTCGGATTGCAATTTCTTTTTGATCAGGTATTTGTATTCAAACCCTGCATGGTCGGCTCCCATTGCGATGATTTTTTGATTATCAGTCATAGTTTTAAGTTTTTAGGTTCTAAACCGGAACTTCATTATTAAGTAAGACTTTAGACAGAATTCATGGGTTATGGGTTATGGGTTAAAGGTTAAAGGTTATTGACCACAACACCACATCGGAGCGAAGCGAATCCCGCTTTTTCGAGAAAAAGCGGGACGATGAAATCGGGAACACCAATACTTACTAAACAGGGAATTGCATCACCTTTGTTCAACAGACCTCGTCAGATTTTTAAACTCTTCCTCAAAAGCATCGAATGGCGCAAACTTCGCTTTTAAAATATCTTCAAACTCCTTGTCGCCAGCCTGCTGCACCAGACGCAACAACTCGTTTTTAATCCGCAAATATTCATCGGCTTCGCTTCTGAATCCCAGTATCAATTGTTCAATTTCGAGCGATTCCAAAAACCTCAGGTATTGCACCGCATCATCAGCGAGTATTTCGAGATGTGGTTTTGCATGATCCTCGTATTCATCCGCAGCTAAATATATCCTGATAAAAAAGAGGGTGTTGTAATCATACGGAAAATTAAAATTCGGAAAAGCATCGAAATACTTATCTGCCATTTTCACGGCTCTGTCTTTATCTTCATTTTGGATCATGTACTGTGCGGTACGCATGATCAGAGCACGGGTTGACTGGATGCTCGGCCCGTAGCTGTTGTTGACAAACAGATCTTTTTCATCGAACCCACCCCAACGGAATTTGTCCATCACATTGTTGTAAACTGAATCGGGGTGAACACGACCAAATCCCACCATGCCAAACTGCCTCTCCTGTGGCGTACGGATGGGTACCAACCTAAGCGCAAGTCCTTCCAGTTGCATATAATTTTCCAGCCCGATCAACGATTCCGGCCGGCAGGTCACTGCAAAATAAACCGGACGCTCGAAGAGGTTGGAAGAAACAATATCCAGGATAGCAATATCTCCTTTCAACAACCATTGCCCTTGATTTTTTGGGATCGTAAAATCCATTCGGGACACGATATCGGCAGTATCGGCTATGCCGACGGTTCCATTGGAAAGAACCTGCTGTTTGTTGACATTGATAAAAAGTTTGTCAGACAACAAATAACTGTCGAGAAATCTTCCCCCCTGGAGCGGAATGGGATGATCTTCTCCGATAAACTTGATCGCTGATTGTAAATTAACCGGTTCTGTGTTCCCCGATGGATTAATGGGGATCTGCGTTCTTTTTGAACCCCGGTATGCCTCTGAAGGTATGCTCATTTTTATCGCAGGAGAATCATTCACTTTTCTCCTCAACTGCTCGATGTACCAATCAACAGCGATCAAACTCAGGTTGACTACCCGAACATCCGTCCGGATGCCTTCTACTTCCTGAGCATACCAAAGCGGATAAGTATCATTATCACCATAAGTAAAAACGATGGCATTCGGTGCACAGGAGTTGAGAAAATTGCTGGCATAATCCCGCGCTCCATATTGATGATTGCGAGACATATCGTCGAAATTTTGTGTTCCCATCAAAAGCGGAGCGATCAGTACGAGTGCGATTGAAAGCGGCACAGCTGTATTTCCAATACGCGATCGCAATAAACTGAATATTGCCGGTACAGCCATTCCTATCCAAATACAGAAAGTAAAGAAAGAACCGATCAGCACGTAATCCCGTTCGCGCGGCTCATTTGGGGGCTGATTGGAATAAACAATGATACCAATGCCCGTAATGATAAATAATGCGATCAGCCCGAATGTGTCATTAGGGCGCCTCCTGAAGTGGAAGATCAAGCCGATCAACCCGAACAAAAACGGCAACATATAATATTTATTTCTCGCTTTATCATCCTTGATGACATCGGGAAGCTGGTCTTGATTGTAAAGCCGCCTGCTGTCCAAAAACTTGATCCCCGACAACCAATTGCCGCTTTTGGGATCCCAGGGATAGAACCCCTGTTCGGCGTTTTGTCTTCCTGCAAAATTCCACATAAAGTACCGCCAGTACATCCATTTGATCTGGTAATTGAAAAAGAAACTCAGGTTATCTGCCTGCGTTGGAGGGCCTTTATGCCCCATCCACAGTTCGTAGAGTTGTTGTCTCGCAGGATCGGCGTGGCTCATCCGGGGGAATATCATTTCTCCGGAAGGATCGAAAATGTAAGAATGCTTTTTATCGACCACTTCGTAGCGATCACCAACCTGTCCGTAGCGATCCTCAGATTTAGTTTCAATCACTCTGGTATCATAAGAAGGACCTTTTAACAATGGCCGTTCGCCGTATTGCTCGCGATTGAGATAGGGGATCAGGCGCATCGGGTCGCTCGGATTGTTCATGTTTATCGGCGTATTCGCATTCGCCCTGATGACTACAATGCCAATAGTCGAAAAGCTGGCTGTAACCAAAAAAGCACAAACCACGATAGTTTGCAGTAAAGCATTCCTTTTTTTATGAGCGTAATACATTCCGAAAATCAATATCCCGCCCACGATCAAAACCAGGGGATAAATACCTGAATGGAATGGCATTCCCAATCCATTGACCATAAACAACTCAAGCGATGCCCATAATTTCGGAATCCCTAAAATGATGAAAAACTGGATGAATGCAATGGCAACTACTCCAGCCACGGCAGCAGCGACCATTCCCAGAAAGGAGTGGTTTTGATATTTTTTAAAATAATAAAACATCGCCAGAGCCGGAAAGGTAAGAATGCTCAAAAGGTGAACTCCCGTGGATAGTCCCGCCGCAAACACAGAAAAGATCAGCCAGCGGTCGGTCTGCGGTTCGTCGGGCAGGATATACCATTTCATCATCGACCAAAAGGTGAGCGCGGTAAAAAATGTGGACATGGCATATACCTCACCTTCGACTGCCGAAAACCAGATAGAAGTGGCAAAAGCTGTTGATAGTCCCGCTGCTGCTCCGGCACCCAATAACGCAATACTTTCTCCTTTGTCAGGCTGGTTATCTCTACCGTTCAGCGCCAATTTTCCCAGGATGACCGCCGTCCAGCAAACCAGCATCGCTGCCAACGCCGAACATACCCCCGACATGAGGTTCACAGCAAATGCAATACTCGCCGGATCATCGGAAACGATCTCCGCTACAAAAGTGAACATGCGCCCTATGAGCAAAAACAAAGGCGCTCCGGGAGGGTGAACGACCTGAAATTTGTAGGCTCCTGTGATAAACTCTCCACAGTCCCATAAACTTCCCGTGCGTTCAGCCGAAAAATAATAGACAACCATTGCTATTGCAAAAACCGTCCAGCCTACGATATTATTGAATCTTTTAAAATTATTCATCGAGTGGGTAAGGTATGTTTTTTATAAAAATCCGGGTTTTTGAATCCAGTCCGGTTTTAAATTGCAAAAGTAATAAAATATTGACAAGAAACGATGTTAAAACTGCCAGGCCGGGGGCTTGCTGCCTGCCGTTTTTCTCCCGGCTACCAGGCCAAAAATTCCACGAGCGTATCCGGTTCCAGTTCTTTGACACTGGCAGGATGTACAGCCAGGCCGTCAGCGCCGATCATAGCTGCAATATCCCCGCTGCCATTGTAAGGATTTGGCTGAACAAATGTATGACCATCTTTGCTGACAATTCGCGCCGGGAAATATTCCGCGAAAGGGCTTCTCTTTTTATGTACTCCGATCATCGGAAGATATAAAACCGAGGCCGACGACAATCCCATCATCGCTCTGAGCGCGGGTTCTACGAAAATTTTAAATCCAACCTGACAGGACATTGGATTGCCCGGAAGTCCGAAAACCAATGTCCCGGTTTCATTTTTTCCGAACCATAATGGTTTTCCGGGTTTGATCATGACTTTGTGGAAAATGGTTTTTACGCCAAGTGTTTTTAAAATTTCCGGTACAAAATCAGCATCGCCCATCGAAACGCCACCCGAAAGGATAAGCACGTCAGATTGCAAACCTTTTTCAATGGCTGTTTTCAGTTGCTTTTTATCGTCGGGAACGAGCAGTTTGTGTTGCAAACCGATCTCGTATTTTTTCAACAGGCTTTGTAAAGCATACGAATTGGAATCCCTGATCTGATGCGGCAGCACTACACTCTCAACGGGCAACAACTCTGTTCCCGTAGAAATGACCGAAACCGTCGGGAGTTTAACAACTTGTACTTTCGCTTTTCCGGTCACAGCCAAAACGCTGATGATCGCCGCATCACAAACTTGACCTTTTTTCGCCAGTACCTCGCCGGCTTTTCTGTCTTCTGCCTGCAAGGCTATGTGCCGCCATTTTACAAGGTTTTCTTTTTCATCAAAAGTTACGAAAGAATCCTGTTGTTTCGACAATTCAACCGGAATGACCACATCGGCTTCCGGGGGTACTGCGGCACCGGTCATTATTTTGATACAATCTCCTTTTCCTATCCTGTGTTTTAGGACTGCGCCCGCATGAAGTTCTTCGATTATTTTAAATCGACGGATTTGGCTTGCGTTCCAGTCATCGGAGTTCAAGGCATAACCATCCATCATAGCGCGATTGAAAGGCGGATAGTCGCGGTCAGCCAAAACATCTACTGCCAGGGTCCGGTTGTACGCTTCGTTGATGCCGACAAACTCTGGTTCAGGTTTCCGGGTTTGTTCCAAAATTAAGGAAAGCGCTTCTTCGATTGTTTTCATCCTGCTATCTCGTTTTAAACTTTTTAACAACAGATCGGCTAGCATTCAATTGGTTTTATTGTATATCCACGACACGGCATAGGTTTCCAAATTATAAAAAAACAACCTTTACCTTTGTCGGGATAACTGTTTCGGGATATCCGACAAATCGGAACAGGAAAAACCCCGAAATTTATCCCGAAACAAGTATATCAGTTACCTTTGCAAAAAAATGAATTATGTTCAAAATATTAACTATTGGCGTATTGATTTATTTATTTTACCGGATCGTATTTGTTCAAAAAGCCATCAACCCGCCGGAAACTGACCAACGCCTGAAAAATGACTCCCGCGAAAACTCCGCCGACGAAGGAGAGTATGTCGATTATGAAGAAGTTGACTGACCGCAGCACAACCGAAAAAAATAACTCAATGGACATCGGGTCGATAATCATTTATAAAAACAACCACCTGATCGGGTTCAATAAGCCGCCGGCTTTAACAGTGCAAAGCGACAAAACCGGTGACAAAGCCCTGATCGATCTGGCTGAAATTTATTGCAAATCCAAACTGTCGCTGATCCATCGGCTCGACCGTCCGGCCAGCGGCATTGTGCTTTTTTCAAAATCCGATAAAGCTACAAGATCGCTAAACGCTCAGTTTCAGGAGCGGAAAGTTCAAAAGAAATACCTGGCCGTTGTAAAAAACAAGCCGGATGAATCCTCCGGGAGCCTGGTTCACTACCTGAGAAAAGATCAAAAGAATAACCGGACTTCTCCTTTTGAAAAAGAAGTAGCTCACAGCAAGTTGGCAAAGCTTGATTACCGATTGATCGGCAGCATCGACAATTACCACCTGCTCGAAATAGATTTGATCTCCGGACGGCATCACCAGATCAGAAGCCAGTTGTCGGCTATCGGCTGCCCTATCAAAGGTGATGTGAAGTATGGTTTTGGCAGAGGTAACAAAAACAGGGCGATCCATTTACACGCCTGGAAGTTGTCCTTCGATCATCCGGTGAGCGGAGAGCGCGTCAACCTCGTCGCCGAAACTCCCGATGATCCGGTCTGGAATGCTTTCGGGGAGTTGGAATGATGTGGTGATGTGTTAATTTGTTAATTTGCTGATACCGCCGCTGGCGTCACACGTTTGGGAAGTTGGGGAAACGGGAAAATCAGTGTGAGTGTGAGTGTGGAGGAAAGCAAACGGGAAACGGAAAATGGGAAACGGGAAACGGGAAACGGGAGGCTGACTAATAATTTAATCAACCTAATCAACTTAATAACTAAATCAACCCAACAACTCAATTAACGCTGAGCTTGTCGAAGCATCAACCCAATTTACGCCTGCCTGACTGCGTTCGGCAGGCAGGCTGAGCCTGTCGAAGCATCAACTCCTAACTTCATGACAAAAGAAAATTTGAAACGAACGGATGTCAACGAACTGGGTGAATTTGGCCTGATCGACCATCTGACCCAAAACCATAAATTGTCGCATGCTTCATCTTTAAAAGGTGTGGGCGATGATGCGGCTGTAATTGACAATAAAAATTTTCTCACTGTGGTCTCAACGGATATGCTGGTGGAGGGGATTCACTTTGACTTGATGTACACGCCATTGAAACACCTGGGATATAAAGCAGTAGTTGTCAACCTGTCGGATATCTATGCGATGAACGCCATCCCGAAGCAGATCCTGGTATCCATTGCGTTCT
>CAZKDA010000048.1:0-25233 GCA_964551455.1 uncultured Saprospiraceae bacterium | reverse complement strand
TCAAAGGGAAAATAAAAAAGCGCTGCGATATCAATTACAGCGCCTTTGCAGGTTTTAACCAATCGTCAACTATTGCAAAACGATCTTTTTGGAAATGGTTTTGCCGCCTTGCTCCACTACGATGAAGAGGTTTCCTTTTGTGGCTTTGCTCACATCAATGTCGTTGATCTTGATCGTACCGGTCTCGATCTTATCCACCTTTTGGGTGAAAACTTCCCTGCCGTTAATGTCTGTGATCCGGATCGTTGTCGGCAAATTCACCTCGCCGATCTCCAGGTTCAGGTTGCCGGTGGTGGGATTGGGGAATGCGTTGAAAAGTTGCAATTCCAACGCCGGTTTATCCGACATTCCATCAACCGGAGCATCCGGCTCCTTTTCTGTTTTAAACTTAACCGGGAAGGTCAGCAATACATTGACTTTTTTTCCACCTTCCTGCCCTGGCGTCCATTTTTCCGGCATTTCGTTCATCAGGTTGATCACGCGGAGCACTTCTTCGCCGAGGCCCTCACCCGGCTCTTTTACGATGGCAGGGTCAATGACATTGCCATCTTTGTCCACAACGAACTTCGCCACCACCATTCCTTCCACGCCTTTCCTATGCGCTTCTTCGGGATATTTTACGTTGGAAAAGATAAATTCCATCAGCTTTTTGTTGGAACATTGCGCTCTTTCAGCACTGTCTTCAATATCCGCGCAACCTGGAAATTCAGGCATCTGCTCGACGACCTGGTAGGTGTTATCACCAGGATCAACATTTGTTCGAGGTGTATCCCCGGCTTTTTCATCTTTGGGTAAAGCAAATTTCACGGGAAGTTTAAGCGTGGTAGAAACCGCTTTGCCATCCTTTTTGCCCGGAATCCACCGGGGCATCATTTTCATTACACGCAAAGCTTCTGCTCCGCAGCCGCCATCTACATCTTTCAAAATATTAAAATCAGCAAGGCTCCCATCTTCTTTTACGGTGATTTCAATCACTACCGTACCTTCAATACCTGCTTTCTCTGCTTCTTCAGGATATTTGATGTTATTAGTTAAAAATTCTTTCATTTTGTTCAAAGAACAAAGTATTTTTTCACGCACATCAACTACATCCTCACATCCCGGGAACCGGGCCATTTCATCGACATCTCCCAAGTCTGTTACCTTTTCAGGCAAATTCGTAGCAAGGGGTTCAACTCTGGTTTGGCTTTCAAGGTAGTTATCTGCAAGGGTAAAATTGGCCAGTGCGTCTTTCTGCCAAAGGATCAGCGTGAGCATCAGGGTTAAGGGTAATATCGCGACGTATTTCAGCATGGATCGTTGCCGCGATCTATTTTTCGTCATCATAATAATGCGTTTTTTTAATTGTGAATGAATAAAATTGTTCGCCTGGGCAATCCGCATTCCGGATTGGGATTGCCTGAGCAATAGTTGCCCGTACTGTCGGGTCTGGGCATTTTGCAGCACCGCGGCGTCTGCAAGATATTCATGAATGTTTTTTAAAGCTTTTTTATACAAAAAGATCAACGGGCTGCACCACAAAACGATGCTCAGCAATTCGAGCAGGATCACATCGAAGCTGTGCCCTTCGCGGATATGCGTAAGCTCGTGGCGCAGGATTTTTTCTTTTTCGTCGGTTGTAAAAGTTGAGTTTTCACTCCAGAACAGATAGTTGAAAAATGAAAAGGGCAGATGCGATTTGTTTGTTTTTATCAAAAAATAGCCTCTTTTGTTTTCAACTTTGCCCGACCTTTTCAGGCGATAGATCTGTAATAGCCCAAACAAAAAACGCAACAGCAACACTCCGGCAACCAGGTAATAGATCAAAAGAAAGAAACTTCCAAAATCAAACCCTCCTTCATCCGGCGTGATGACGATTTCTGCCAGGCTGTTTTCAAAAGACTGAACTGTTACCGTGATCGGTTCGATGTAGAATGCGGTTATTTCATTATTGAAATGATCTGCAAGGCCGGGCATTTCGATCAGCGGAATGAGAAGGCCGGTGAGCAATGTCCCCAGCAAATACCAGCGGTTGGCTTTGAAGAAGGTTTCTTTGCTGAGCCAAAAAGCATACAACAGATAAAACGCCAGTAGGCATAAGGTTACTTCGGTGATATAACTAATCATGGCTGCTGTCTCTTTCGTCTTTTGATTGGTTTAAAATTTCATTCAGCTCTTCCAGATCTATGTTCTTTTCTTTCACCAGGAAGGAAACCAGTTCATTCATAGAGCCTTCAAAATAATCGCTGACCAGTTTTTTCAAAGACCGGCGGCTGTATTCCTTTTTGCTGACAAGCGGAAAATATTCATAAGTTCGGCCATAAGCCTTGTGATCGAGAAATCCCTTTTCTTCTAAAATCCGCACGATGGTAGATACCGTGCTATGAGGCGGTTTTTCTTTCCCCGTTTCCTGCTGGATGTCGTCGCGGATATCGCTGACGGTACATCGCCCGAGCCGCCATATAATTTGCATGATGTCTTCTTCTGCCTGCGTCAATCGTTTCATTATTCACAATTTTTTTGGTTTGAAAAAGGAATGTTCATTTTCCCCTGTTCAGGATAATGACACAAATATATAACGCAAAAACCAGTTTGTCAACTATTTTTTACGATTAACAACTAAAAAATACGTTATAAAAATGCAGGCTATTGCAAATCAACAGATTAGATTTAGATGCAAAAATGATCCTGTGGAGAAAACTGTAAGGAAAAGCCTGATTTTTTTAGTTAAAACAGATGCACATCAATGTATTCGATCTTTCGCAAAAAGCCAAAACCCAGGCTGATCTCGAAGGTCGTATTTCTGATGGAAGTTTCATTCAGGTCGCGGTTTACACCAGTGTATGGGTCATACACATTTGGGATGAGTGGCTGCAAATACTGCCGTGAAAAATCCGGGTTGACGGTAAACTCCAGAATAGTGGCGACATATTCGGAGAGGAAGAATTCAAAGCCGCCGCCGATGGTCACACCATAGTTCCATCTTCTCAGGAAGGCATCGTCGGGATAAAAGAGGCCATTTAAAAAGGTGTTGATATCTTCGTATTGTTCAAAGTTTGTATTCAGCGTATAGTCACCCCTTATCCCAAAGAGGTAATACATTTTATGATCGACGCCCATATCAAATTTTTGCTTTCCTCCGAGGGTAAGCGACAGATTTCTGAACTCGAACTTCGTGGTGGGTGGCCTTACAATCTGACCATTGATGGGGTTGAAAAAATTCCTGTTTCTAATGGCGCTACCCTTGACGTGATAGCCACCCTGAGCAAAAACGGAAAACCGGTTGTCTTCGGAAGCAGATTCTATAAACACTATTCCATGAAAAGCGAAAAGTGGATCTCTTTCATAATTGTTCCATTTTTGAAAACCCGCAGTCAATCCGCCTTTCACACCAAAAAAAGAGCCTTGGGCATTCACGCCAAAAGCCAGACAAAACAAAAAACAAACAATTAGTAAAGATTTGATTTTAACCATGATCGACATTTATTTTGGAAGACGATAGACATTAGACATTAGACATCAGACATCAGACATTAGACATCGTGAACTGTGAACCTGACACCTGATCGAATCCCGCTTTTTGGAGAAAAAGCGGGACGACAAAGTCGGGACACCCGATACCAAACATTATTTATCTACACCTTTCAGCCACTTAAAATATTTCAGGTTGCGGATTAAAAACGACCCGCAAATCGGATCAAAAATAGAAAAAAATTTCTGCCGGTCTAAAATATTTTCAATCGTTGTCCGGGGCTTATCAAATCTGAGTTCAGGTTATTCTGTGATTTTATAGCTTCCACAGAAATTCCGAAAAGCCGCGAAATGCTGAACAGCGTATCTCCTTTTTGCACGGTGTACATCACTCCGGTTTCAACGGGATCAGTCTCAGGCTGCGGGTTGGTGGTGGTAGTATCGGGAGTCGCCGGTGGTGTATCGATGATTGGTTTATCCGCTCCGGAATTGCCGGGAGGAGTCACCGGGATTTCGATCTCAAAATCCCCGAATTCCTCGTCGTCAACATTTGACGGGGGAAGTTCGACAACGACCGGGGTTTCCGGGATCTCTTCGCGGGGTGCTCCGATTTTCGGGGTATTTTTTTTATTGACCCGGCAACCACGCAATTTTACCCTTTCGTTTGCAGCGGCTTCGGTGCCTTCCTCCAGGCGGTTTTTGCGATACAGTTTTACGAGGCGAAGGCCATAGAGTTGACTGATGTCAAACATGGATTCTGTTTCTTTCACATAATGCCATTTCTTCTTACCACGGAAATTTCCTCTTTTTTTCTGGAGATAAACCCTGGTTTCAGGTTTGATGGTTTGGCCACCTTCGGTAAGTTTTTCGTTGTATTTCAAAATCCGTTTGACAGAAACCCCTGTCCGGTCAGCGATCTTTGAGGGCGTATCATCCAATTTGGCAAAGGTTACTTTAACATCGTTGATCAATGAAATGAAAGCGCCGCCCATCAGGATTGCGTCATCGTGCTGAATATCAACCATAGTCATCTGGTCGAAGCGGAACAATTCGTAGGTTTCTATTACGCGGATCAGTTTTTCGGCGTAGGTCGGGCTGGTAGCGTAACCCGCCGATTTCAGGCCGTGTGCCCATGCGCGGTAGTCGTGGGGCGGCAAGCTGAAAAGAAACCCATAACGGAACCTTTTATTTGGATCGCGTAAAAATTCGGAATGAGCGATGTAGGAAGCCTCCGCATTTTTGTACACCCTGAAACAGGATTCGATGAGTTTGCCTTGGTCGTCATAATCATCATCTTCGTGGTAATATTTTTTGCCTGTCCAGTCGTTGTGACATTTGATACCGAAATGGTTGTTGGCTCTCAGGGCGAGGGTGCTCAATCCGGCATTGGATTCGAGAATTCCCTGGGCGAGTTTGATGCTGGCGGGAATACCGGTCCGGGAAGCCTCGCTGATCGAAATATCTTTAAAACGTTCGATGTAAAGAAAGCGGGAATTGTCCTGGCCGAAGGCGGAAATCGCCATCAATAAAAAATACAGGAGATATAGTGTTTTCTGGTGCATAGCGTTTAAGGTTTTAAAAAGAATATGTTGACATTGCAAATCCCGGATGCCGGAATTTTTTATGATTATAATTATCCGCAACTTGGGTTAATCATCCAGAGTTAATTATTGTGAAAAAGATATTTTATACAACTAACCTTACGGCAAAAAACCATCCACTAATTTGTTATTTTAACTAATATTTTAAAAGAAAATCGATGAAAACTCTTCAGGCGCTGTTTTTATTAAAACTGATCCTCCTCTTTTCCTGCGAAAATACAAATATCGCTGAATCTCCG
This sequence comes from uncultured Saprospiraceae bacterium, assembly GCA_964551455.1. GTDB lineage: Bacteria > Bacteroidota > Bacteroidia > Chitinophagales > Saprospiraceae > JAHDHW01. Next base: position 19,943 of record CAZKDA010000048.1, on the reverse strand, counting down.
GAAAGTGAATTGGTACTCCGTGATTCGATAGCCCAAACGGACAGCAGCGCTGTGGAGGTGTATGTGTGGGTGGATAAACTGCGTCTCCGCAAAAGCCCGGACACAAAAAGCGAAATCCTGCAAGAACTCCAGGAAGGTGAAGTTCTGTTATTTTTAAATGAAAAATCGCATTTCAAAGAAAAGATCAACCTTCGCGGCACAATTTACGACGAACCCTGGCTCAAAGTCAGAACCTCGAAAAATATCACCGGATGGATTTTTGGTGGCGCCGTAAAATTTGAAAAGCCTGTATTTAATTATTCCCCTTCGCCTTTTGAAAAGTGTGTTTCCGATTTTTTGCAAACGAAAAATCGCGAATCGTTTGCACAATGCAACCGCAAAGTGAAGGATAAACAACTCAAAATTGCGCAGCGATTTATCACAAAAACCGACGATGGCTACGTGCTGAAGCTGCTCAGCGGAGAAACGAGAACCTTCCAAAACTCGATGGAAAACAACGAAGATTTCAGGGAATACGAATACCTGTATTACATCGAAAAGCTGGGATATTTTGTATTCAGGGTCAATTTCCACGAAGCCGGCCAATATCTTTTGGTTGACGACAAATTCGGGTATTCCAGGCCGATCAGCGGTTTTCCAAGTCCTGCACCCGATTATAAACACTTCATCATCACGAATGCCGACGGCACGGCGGGCTTCGAATTCAATGGCGTCCAGATCTTTGGATTCTCAGATTATGGTTTGGAAATTTTATACGAAAAAGAATACGACATTTACGAACCCTATCTCCCGAAATGGCTGGATGAAAAAACCGTTCAGTTCGAATTGATCCCCATCGCTACGGCGAAAAATAAAAAACCAACGCAAATCACTATCTCCCAAAATGAAAATGGCGAATGGAGTGAATAAGCAGATAGGTTATGAGTTATAAGTTCATAACGTATGGCCCATAACCTCCAATTCAATCTCGAAACCACGAACCACGAACTATGAACAACAAACTATAAACCATCATGATTTCAACCTGTTCAGACCGGCTTTTGCTTTTTGGTGGAGGCCGTTTCGATATTCGTCGGGCTTTAGCGACAGGCATAGTTTGTAATATTCCACAGCTTTTTCAGGCACATTCATTTCCTCGTAAATATGACCGATCTGAAGGGCGGCGTTGCAGGCAAAGAAGTAACTTTCCGTTTTTCCGTTATCAATGGCTCTTTGATAATAAAAAATGGCGTCGCTGGTTTTATTGAGCTTGTGGGTGATCCTTCCCATGCGGTAAGCGTATTCCAGTTGGAATTTCTTTTTGTGGAAACTGTTTTCCGATTTGCTTTTCAAAATATCAAAAGCGCGATGGTAATAACCGCCGTCAAACAGCAACCTGGCTTTGAGCAGGGTCTTGTCAGGCAATTCACCCTGTTTTGCTTCTTTCAACGCATTTTTATCAGCCTCAACAGATTTTTCACCTTTGGATGCACACATCGACATATTGATATAATACCCAGTTTCATTGCCGTTGAGCAAATGATACCAGGCCAGTTTTTGATAGGCTTCTTTGATGTAGTTGCGACCATTGAAATTTTTCAAAAACCTTTCGATATAAATATTGGCGTCTTTATCCTGCCGGTAAAGTTTGGAAAGACCCAACATGAAATCGAGGTAGTGAAAAGAGATGAATTTATGTCCGGACGGGCGGTTTTGAAGGATGGCAATGGCGTCGTCGTTTTTGCCGGTGCGCATGGCTACATTTGCCAGCGCAAAGCATGCCAGGGGGTTGTTGTTGGATTGGAGGCTGCCGGAGTTGATGATCTCCCATGCCTCATCGTCCTGGTTTTTCAGGTGCAGCATCAGGAACGTGTAAAGCACGAGGGTTTCTTCCTTAAAAATGAAGTCATTGCGTTCGGCATATTCGATGACTTCGTTGATCTCGCGCTGCCCCTGCTCGATGGTTCCTTCCATTCCTCCCAGCAATTTCACCCCCCATTTGTAGCCGTCGGGGACGGTGCCCACCAGCGCGTGAAGGATACCCAGGCTTTTTTTGTTGGCCACAAAATCCGGGAAACGTTCCTGGTTTTTGGTCAGTTGCTTGTATGCCGTTTTTACTTCGTTGAAAGCCGTAAAATACTCTTCAAATTTGGTTCTGGCCAAAGCCCATTGTAACCTTATTTCTGCTTGCAGATACAAATAATAAGGCGAATTCCGGTCACCTTGCCTGATGCGATCGAGGCGGTGATCCTTGTTTTTTTCCAGCGCTTTGAATTCTTCTTTATCCTCGTTGATAAACACCGTAAAAAAGTCGATGTAATTTTCGATGTAATAAACGATGAGGTTATCGGGGTCTTCCAGCTTGATGGTCATGATTTCGGTTCGAGCCTCCGAAAATCTAAGGCTGAGCGCATAATGGTAAGCCTTTTTTACTTTTGGTGTAAAAACAAATTCGCTGGCTGCAAACAGTTGCGCACCGGCAAAAGTGGAAAAGGTCAGGAAAACAAACAGAAGTATCCGGGAAATCCGCGGGCAGGAAAAACGACTGGAAAAGAAAGCAAAGTTAGTCATATTTTAAAAGGGTGTCCGGTTTTTTACTGGCTTACATTTTAAAAAAAAGCCTCAAGGAAAATCAGTTCCTCAAGGCACGTTCTTTTTTAAAGTTAGTCTGAAAATTATTTTTCTGCCGGTTCCGCTTCGAGGATGTTGTTATCCACGAGGATGCGGCCGCAATGCTCACAGGCGATGATCTTTTTGCGCATAGCAATTTCAAGTTGAACCTGTGGAGGGATTTGGTTGAAACAGCCGCCACATGCGTCGCGCTCTACGGTCACCACAGCGAGGCCGTTGCGGTATGCGCCGCGTACTTTCGAGTAAGCTTTGAGGAGGCGCTCTTCGATGTTTTTCTTGGCTTTTTCAGACTTCTTTAGCAGCTTATCAGTTTCTTTTTCAGTCTTTTCAATTATTTTTTCGAGCTCTACCTTTTTGGCTTCAAGGTCTTTTTTCTTCTGATCGAGTTTCTCCTGCGTCGCTTTTCTCGTTTCTTCTTTTGTAACGACGAGGCTATTGATTTCCTTGATTTTCTTTTCGGAAAGCTGAATTTCAAGTTTCTGGATTTCCAGTTCTTTTTGAAGTGCGCCGTACTCGCGGTCGTTCTTCACGTTGTCCATTTGTTTTTCATAACGCTCGATGAGCGCTTCGGCCTCCTTGAGATTTGCCTGGTGCCTTGAAATTTCAGAATTGTAGTCGTCGATACTTGCAAGGAGTTTGTTGATCCGGGTTTCCAAACCGGCGATCTCGTCTTCCAGGTCGCTGACTTCCATCGGCAACTCTCCTTTCAAAATGGCGATCTGATCGATCTCCGAGTCAATAAGTTGGAGTTCGTAAAGCTGTTTTAATTTTTCGGCAATGCTAAGTTCTTGTGTGGTCATATTATCATTATTACTAAAAACCTGAATTTTTTAAAATGCTGTTTTTCAAATCATTATATTTTACAAAATGAAAAAAAACAACATGCTGAATAAATCCGGGCCTGGTTAATTTAAAAATAATTTACGGGGTTGGTATTCACTTTTGTGCAACGAGCGGCAAAGTTACTAAATTTATTTATTATAATATCATGAAGTAATTCAATAGTAAATTGCTCGCTTTCAAAATGGCCGATGTCAGCAATGATGATCTTTCCGTCGGCATCGAAAAACTCGTGGTATTTGTAATCTGCGGTGATAAAAATGTCGGCTTGCTGCGCGATGGCATTGCCGAGTAAAAAGCCTCCGGCGCCTCCGCAAAGCGCTATTTTTTTGATGGGCTTACCCAGAAGATTGGTGTGGCGGACTACCTGGGTTTTCATGGATTGTTTTAGAAAATGTAGAAAAGACTGCTCGTTCATTGGCTCTGCCAGTTCGCCGATCATGCCCGAACCGGTATTTTCGTCGTGATTTTCAACCGAATACATTTTGAACGGAACATCCGCCGGTGAAACGGAATTCATCGCCCGGATCACCGCGCTTTTCAGCGCTGCCGGAAAGATCATTTCAATCCGTAACCTGTTGAGAGCTTGGTCTTCTTCATCAAGAGCAAAACTATTGATCTTTTCAACCCCTGTCTCGAAAAGCGCTTGTTTCAGGGCTTCGGCATATTCGGCCTGTGGAAAAGCGACCAAAGATTTCAGGGTCTGTTTTGGCGCTAAAATTCTCGTTTGCTGTAGGTTGAGTTTTTCCGCGATTTTGGCGTTTACACCTTTTCGGAAAACATTATCGAGGTTGGTATGGATGGCGTAAATGGCGATATCGTGTTTGACGGCTTTCATCACCACGCGCTCCACGTAGTTTTTGCCATTCAGGCTTTTCAAACCCTTAAAAATGATCGGGTGGTGGGCAACGATCATGTTGAAACCCAAGGCTATGGCCTCATCCACAACAGCTTCGATAGCGTCCAGACAAATCAATATACCTTTCAATTCGGTATCCGGGTCTCCAATTATCAACCCGGCGTTGTCATAGCTTTCCTGGTAAACCGGAGGAGCAATGGATTCCAGGTAATCGGTCAGCGCTTTGATTTTCATGGTTGCTGATTTTTTATTTTCTCAACAAGGCTTGTGGTAGAATAGCCTTTGACAAAAGGAAGGCTTTTTACCGTTCCGCCGTAGGAAAGCACAATTTCAGAACCTACGATCTGGTCAGGCTGCCAGTCGCCACCTTTTACCAAAACATCAGGCTGTAACAAAGCGATCAATTCGTAGGGAGTATCTTGCTCGAAAATGACGACCGCATCCACAAATTCAAGGGAAGCCAACTGGAATTGACGGGTCATTTCGTCATTGACAGGCCGCGAAGGACCTTTCAGGCGACGCACTGAATTCCCGGAATTCAAACCGACTATCAGTCTGTGTCCGAGTGATCGGGCTTCCGCAAGGTAGTGGAGGTGCCCGTAGTGCAAAATATCGAAACAGCCGTTGGTGAAAACGATGTGTTCGTATGCTGATTTCCAATGGGATACAGCGGCTTTGGCTTGTTTCCAGGTTAGTATCTTCGATCCGATCTTTTCTATCAAAATTGCCGGTGTTAGGTTATTAAAAGATTAAACGGCGGCTGCATGAGAAGGTTTATAATTGCGGTTGATGACGGGTAGCAATAACATGGCGATTATCCCTACCAGGACATTGCAGCCCAGTTGCACGGAAAAGAACAAAATATTGGCAAATGAAAAAGCATCCCCCCCGCTGATCCCATACATGGAAAGCGCCTGGATAGCCAGGAAATGGAAGGTTCCCATACCTCCGGGTGACGGTATGACGATGCCAAATGCCCCGAAAACAAAGACCATCAGCCCTGCAAGCGGCGATAATCCGCTGGTCGGTTCAAATGCAAAAAAACATAAGTAGGTCATCAGGTAATACATGAACCAGATATTGATGCTGTGAAAAACAAACCACCAGGGGCGATCTAATTTTCTTATCGAGAGAACTCCCTCCCGGAAGCCACGAAGGATATGTATGGCCTTTTTAAAAAATGCCGATTCTTTGAGCCTTTTCCGAAAGATAAACAACCCGACGCCGATCATCAAAACTATAAATATAAACCCACGCACCCAATTGTTTTGCAACAAACTGCTGTCTTCCTGATCTCCCTGCGTCATCATCTCGCTGAGATAACTCCAGAGCGTATCATATTCAAAAAGAAAGACAACCCCCACAGCAGTTAAAAGGCTGATCAGATCAACGGTTCTGTCAACGACGATGGTGCCCATTGCTTTTTCAACCGGCACTCGCTCGTATTTTGAAAACGAAGCCGCCCGGATCACTTCGCCGATCCTCGGCAAACCCAGATTGGCAAAATAACCTACGATGATCGTAAAAAATGAATTGAGGAACCGCGGGCGGAACCCCAACGGTTTGAGCAACATTTGCCAACGGATAGCCCGGCTGATATTGCTGATTATATAAGCCAGCAGTACCATTGCAATCCAGAAAAAATTTGCGCTCCTGAAGTCGTCGATGATCTTCTGAATAAGGCTGCATTCTGCTTCCGGAATATTTGTCATCAAACATTCCTGCTGATAAGCGGCATCCTGGCGTTGATAAACCAGGTACAAAATGGTCAGGCCGATACCGAGAAAGATCGTGAATTTCAGAAAATTGGCGAGGTACTTTTTCAAGTCGGAAATTATTTAAACATTTTGGGAGAGAGGCTCTTCGTATTTGAGGATCATGTTATCGATCAGCCTTACATCGCCGACCCAGACTGCGGTACAGGCTACAATATAATCGGGGTTTTCAAAATCATCTACGGGCAACAAGGTTCGTCCATCGACGATCTCAAAATACTCAGGCCTGAAATCTTCAATGGAAAGATCGTTCAGTGCAATTTCCTGCACGGTTCCCGGCGATTTTGTTTCCATCAGGGATTTGGCTTTGTTCAGGGTTTTGTAAATGATATTGGCCTTCTGTCTGGTTTCAGGATTGAGCCTGACGTTTCGCGACGACAACGCAAGCCCGTCAGATTCCCGGATGATCGGGCACATGACAGCTTTGATCGGTGATCGTTGTTGTTCCAGCATATTTTGGACAATGACAAACTGCTGAAAGTCCTTTTGTCCAAAATACATATTTGCCGGTTTTACAATATCGGCAAGGCGATTGACCACCTGGGCCATGCCTCCGAAATGCCCCGGCCTGAATTTTCCTTCCATCACTTTGTCCAGTTGTCCGAAATCCAGGTCCACCATTGTATTCAAACCTGCCGGATAAACCTGTTCAACCGGCGGCATAAATAATACGTCGTTGTTATGCGACGTTAAAGCCTCGATGTCTTTTGCTGCTGTCCTCGGATAATTCGCCAGATCACCGGGATCGTTAAACTGCGTCGGGTTTACAAAAATACTGCAAACGACGATGTCATTATCTGCTTTTGCTTTATCAATGAGGCTCAAATGCCCTTCGTGCAGGGCGCCCATCGTAGGCACAAAACCAATGGAGGAACCTTCATTGTGAAGTTTTTCAAGATATTGTTGAAGGTCAGTTGCGATTTTGAAAAGATACATTGAAACGTTTTTTGAGCAAAAGCAATATGCGAAGGTATTTTGCCAGACGGCGCAAATATAGCCGTTTTTATGAAAAAGCTAAGCGGCTAAAGAATCGGAATGAATGCTAGAAAGTTCTTTTTTTTTACTATTTTTGCAAACTCGTTCATTGAAGATAAATAATTGGTGTTTAATATTTAATATTTTATAAAGTGAATATGGAGAAGAAGAAAGTCCTGATCGTAACTCAGGAAATGAAACCATACACGGCGCTTTCGGAAATTTCTGAAATTGCCCGAAAACTTCCACAGTATATCCAGGAAAAAGGAATGGAAATAAGGGTGCTGATGCCACGTTTTGGAACGATAAACGAACGCCGCCATCGCCTTCACGAAGTCGTCCGGCTTTCGGGTATGAATATAATCGTTGACGATGATGATTTTCCTTTGATCATAAAAGTGGCATCACTTCCGGGCGCCCGGATGCAGGTCTATTTTTTGGATAACGAGGATTTCTTTAAGCGCAAATCTGTCTTTGAAGACGATCAGGGAAAATCTTTTGATGACAACATCGACCGAATGATCTTTTTCTGCAAAGGCGCTATCGAAACCGTCAAAAAATTCGGATGGGCTCCCGATATCGTTCATTGCCACGGATGGATGACCAGCCTCGTACCTTTGTATCTGAAAACCGCTTACAAAAACGATCCGATCTTTCAAAATTCAAAAGTCGTCTATTCGATATACAACGGTACGCTCGAAGGGACTTTGTCGGACGAATTTGCTGAAAAAGCTTCGATCAACAACCTGGAATCCGCCGACATGGCTGCTTACCTGAATGGCGACGGGATTGCTTTGCACAGGGGTGCATGCATCTTATCAGATGCCATCATTAAAGGCAGCAAAGTGATGAACGGAACCGTTGAAAAAGCATTGGTCGGCATGGATAAACCCATCCTTGAATTCATAGGTGAAGAAGATTACCTGGCTGCATACCTGGAATTCTACAATTCGGTTTTGCAGCAGGAAGTATAATTTTTTAGGATTTTTCAGGACTAAACAGGGAATTCAGTTTTTAGCAACAATGATCCGGATTCCCTGTTTAGTTTTCTACTTTGCAATGCCTTCCTTGAATGCTCATTTTTCAAGAACAAACATTAAGTCAAGTAAAAGAATGAAAAAAACGTATTTAGCGTTTGTTGCGCTAACTTTAGGAATGCTCATTGTATCTTCATGCACAAAACCTACACCCATCGGCGCTGAATTACTGGAAGGTGACCGCGCAAACATCAAATACACCGACACCATAACGATCAATACTTCTACTGTCTCGGAAAACAACGTGCGGGTATTTGATTCGGATCCTGTGTTAAATCTTGAAGACCCGGATCCGTCTGTGATAAACAGCTTCTATATCGGAGATTTTAACGATCCGATATTTGGCAATGTAAAAGCCGATCTCGTCACCCAACTCTGGCCTGCCAACAATTCACCAAATTTCAAGGATGCAGTTTTGGATTCCCTGGTGCTGATCCTGCAATACGATCCTCCTAATATTTATGGCGATGTGACCTCCGATCCATACCGGCTTGGCGTTTACAGGCTCGAAGAAGACCTTGACAGAGAAGTTGATTATTATTCAGATCATGAAGTTTCTCACAATAACACACCACTTGGTGAAACTGCTGATTTTATTCCGAAATACGGGATTGCCGATTCAGTAACCGTGATTGACTATCCCTCAAACATGGCCGATACCATTACTCATCCACCGCATGTAAGGATCCATTTACCACAGGAGCTAGGCAATGAACTGCTCAATTACGATAGCATGGTTTATGCTACCAATACGGCCTTCCTGGAACAATTCAACGGCATCGTCGTAAAAGCATTGAACCCTACGAAGGGAATTTTGAGCTTCAGACTGGCAACCGTTTCCAGCATGATTTTATATTATCACCAGGATACCGTTTACAAGCAATTCAGATACCTGCCGAATAACGCAAATGGCGTCAGGTTTTCAACCTTCAGGCATGATACGCAAGGTTCTATCGCAGGAGATTTTATTGACGATCCGGCAAAAGGAGATAGCCTGGTTTTTATCCAGTCTCTTTCAGGCCCGAACATCCGTGTTGAATTCCCTTATGCTGAAAATTTTGGAGATATTATTGTCAATAAAGCAGAGTTGACATTTACTTATGCAGAACTGGAAGACAGCGCGGCCTTGCAGGAATATACGCCGCTCCAAAGAGCTTTCGCAACCGAAGAAAACCAGGCTACCGGATCATTGGCCTTGATCAAAGATGTAGTCGTCGGAATAAATTCTGCAAACAACTGGTTTGGTGGAACGGTGAGAAAAACCACGGATAATGACGGAAACCCAATTAGCACATACTCGTTCAATATCTCGGCTCATTTTCAGCAAATGGTGGACGGAACCACAGAAAAGACTATTTTTATACGAGCTTTTCTAAAACAGGCAAGAGCAGAAAGGGCGATACTTTACGGTCCGAAACATTCCAAATACCCGGTAAAATTTACACTCACTTATACAGATTTGAACCCCAATTAAAAAATTTAAAAAAGAATTCAACCATGTGTGGAATTGTTGCTTACATCGGAAAAAAGGAAGCTTATCCCATCCTGATCAATGGCCTTAAACGACTGGAGTACAGAGGATATGACAGCGCCGGAATTGCCATCTTCAATGGCGATCTCAGTATTTATAAAAAGAAAGGTAAGGTAAATTCGCTGATTGAGTACTCAAAAGGGAAAAAGACCTCCGGAACCGTAGGCATCGGCCATACCCGCTGGGCAACGCATGGAAAACCAGACGATCTCAATGCCCATCCCCACCAATCGGGAAATGGCCGGTTGACGTTGATCCACAACGGCATCATTGAAAATTATTCATTGCTCAAAAAAGCCCTCGAACGAGAAGGCCATAAATTTGAAAGCGAAACCGATACGGAAGTGCTGGCACACCTGATCGAAGAATTGCAGAAGAGGGATAACCTCCCTATTGAAGAAGCTGTTCGCGTTGCCTTGACCCAGGTTGTAGGCGCTTATGCCATCGTCGTCATGGACAAAGAAGATCCTGACAAACTTGTAGCTGCAAGAAAAGCCAGCCCGCTGGTGATCGGCATCGGCGACGATGAATTTTTTATCGCCTCCGATGCAACACCTATTGCAGAACACACCCAAAAGGTCGTTTACCTGAACGATCTTGAAATTGCCGTTGTGAACAGAAGCGGAGAACTTAAGATCAAGACGATCGAAAACGAAACCCTTACCCCCTTCATTGAACAACTCAACCTCAAGATCGAGCAGTTGGAAAAAGGTGGTTATGAGCATTTTATGCTCAAAGAAATATACGAACAGCCCACTTCCATCGCTGATTGTATGCGCGGCCGGGTCAACGCTGCCGAAGGCTGGATACGCGTCGGCGGGACAGAAGAATGCCACGACAGGATCATGAAAGCCAAAAGGTTTATCGTGGCTGCATGCGGAACCTCCTGGCATGCCGGCCTTATCGGAGAATACCTCTTCGAAGAGCTGGCGCGGATTCCGGTAGAAGTGGAATACGCTTCCGAGCTTCGTTACCGGAATCCAATTATTACTCCGGATGATGTGGTCATTGCCATTTCACAATCCGGAGAAACCGCCGATACCCTCGCCGCGCTTGAACTGGCCAAAGAAAAAGGCGCCCTGATCTATGGCGTTGTCAATGTGGTAGGTTCTTCGATTGCACGTATCACCGATGCCGGCTCGTATATCCATGCAGGGCCTGAGATTGGCGTAGCTTCCACCAAGGCCTTTACCGGGCAAGTGACTTTGCTCACCATGATGGCCATCCATCTGGGTTACAACCGCGGCACCATTCCCCGCTCTTACTACCTGCAACTTTTAGAAGAACTAGACAGGATACCAAAGAAAATCCAAAAGCTGCTCGAAACTGCCAGTGAGCAGATCGAGTACATCGCCGAAGAGATCAAAAATGCCAACAACGCACTTTACCTCGGCAGAGGTTACAATTTCCCTGTGGCCCTGGAAGGCGCGCTGAAGCTCAAAGAAATTTCATATATCCATGCGGAGGGTTATCCTGCTGCTGAAATGAAACACGGCCCCATTGCGCTGATCGATGAAAATATGCCGGTGATCGTCATCGCTACGAATAAAAGCGCGTATGAAAAAATTGTCAGTAATGTGCAGGAAGTCAAAGCGCGAAAAGGAATGATCATTTCGGTAGTAAAAAAAGGGGATAAAGTCATTAAAAACCTTTCGGATTACACGATTGAGATCCCGGATACCGATGAGCCGCTTACACCGTTGTTGTCGGTGATCCCCTTGCAATTGCTGTCCTATCATATCGCATTGAAACGAGGATGCAATGTGGATCAGCCCAGAAACCTTGCAAAATCCGTAACCGTCGAATAAAAAAGTTTTTTTTAATTAAAACCACAATTCCCATTTCCTGTTATTCTTTGTGTAATTGAATTGACCGAAAATAGACAACTTAACCACGCCAAATATCCACGTCCGTGTGGTGGCAGGTTCTGAGAAAAAGAACTTTGTTTATCAAAATTTTTCAACTCTAATGTCTGTACTCTAAAGTCTATCATTCTGGCATCATAAAAATGGAAATTGAAAAAAACGCAATATGACCATGAAGGAACATAATATGGAATACAACTCCCAAAAAGAAACCCTGGAAATACCGGAATACGGGCGGAATATCCAGATGCTGATCAAACAAGCAATGACGATCGAAGATCCGGGTTATCGCCAGGCTTTTGTCGAAGCCATTGTCGAGCTGATGCTCCAGATGAGTCCGCAAAACAGAAACATTGAAGAATTGCGTATGAAGATGTGGTACCACGTATTCAGGATCACCAATTATGAAATCGACGTGATGCCGCCCAACGGAGAAAAGCCCAGCCCCGAAAGCAGGTTTAAAAAACCGGACAGGGTGAGATATCCTGCAAATACAGCTACTTACCGGCATTACGGCCACAATGTGCAACAACTCATCAAAAAAGCGCTGGCAATGGAACAAGGCGCAAAAAGGGACGGATTCGTCGCTGTGATCGCTTCGTACATGAAACTGGCCTATAAAACCTGGATCAAAGAGCACTACGTCGGCGACGAAGTGATCATCAACGATCTCGAAAAATTGTCGGGCGGCAAACTCAAATTGCCGGAAGGAGCATTTTTGGACAACCTTTCGCCAACTTCAAAGCGACAGCAGGCCAAAAAGTCATCTTCATCTGGAAGCGGCCCTTCAAGTTCCAATCACAAAATCCGGCAGAAGAGGAATTATACCAGGAAAAAAAATAAAAACTAACCGGCACATACCTTAAAATTTTAACTATCCCGATGTTTACAAATACAAAGAAAACATCGGGATTTTTATTTATTCCGGAGATTCAATTATTTTCAGGGCAAAATTTTACCGATATGATTTATGATTCTTTTGAAGTGACCGGCGGCCATTCGCTAAAAGGTGACCTCGTACCCCAGGGCGCTAAAAACGAAGCGCTCCAGGTCTTATGTGCCACCATGCTGACCAGTGAAAAGGTCACGATTTCCAATATTCCGAATATCAAAGATGTCAATTCATTGATCGACTTGCTGAAGGGCCTGAATGTTGAGGTGCAGCGAATCGACGATAATACTTATTCCTTCCAGGCCAATGAGATTGATCTCGATTATTTCGGTTCTTCTGCCTATCTCGAAAATGCCAAAAAGATCCGCGGTTCCGTGATGCTCATTGGGCCGCTGCTGGCGCGATTTGGAAAAGCATTTTTACCGCAACCCGGTGGAGATAAAATCGGAAGACGGCGCCTTGATACCCATTTTCTTGGCCTTGAAAAGCTTGGTGGAAAATTTCATTACGACGATGTAAAAAATGTCTATTTCATAGAAACGGAAAAACTGATCGGCGTTTCCATCCTGATGGAAGAGATCTCCGTAACCGGCACCGCAAATGTCCTGATGGCTGCAGTGCTGGCAAAAGGGATCACCCGGATTTACAACGCCGCCTGTGAGCCTTATGTCCAGCAACTTTGCAGGATGCTCAATCGCATGGGCGCAAAGATCTCCGGTGTCGGTTCCAACCTCCTCACCATCGAAGGTGTGACACACCTTGCCGGAACATCGCACCGCCTGCTGCCCGACGTGATCGAGATCGGCAGCTTTATCGGGCTGGCTGCGATGACACATTCCGAGATCACCATCAAAAATGCAGCGGTTAACGAACTCGGCAACATCCTGCCTGTTTTCGAAAAACTTGGCGTTAAACTACAGACTCTGGGAGATGACATTTTTATTCCTGTACAGGAAACTTATGAAATCCAGACTTTTATCGACGGTTCCATTCTCACCATTTACGATGCACCCTGGCCAGGCTTCTCTCCGGATTTGATGAGTATCATCCTCGTGATGGCTACACAGGCCAAAGGCGCTGTGCTCATTCATCAGAAGATGTTTGAAAGCAGACTGTTTTTTGTAGATAAACTGATCGATATGGGCGCACAGGTCATCCTCTGCGACCCACACCGCGCTACGGTGATCGGCCTCGACCACCGGTTTAAACTGAGGGGTATTGAAATGACCTCGCCCGATATCCGCGCAGGAGTCGCGTTGTTGATCGCTGCCATGTCTGCCAATGGAACCAGTATCATCAGGAACATCCACCAGATCGATCGCGGGTACCAGGAGATCGACAAAAGGCTCAACGCTATTGGCGCAAGCATCAAAAGGATATGAAGTAAAACTTATTTTTTTCGGTCGGTAACAAAAGTGACCAGTTGCTCCAGTGCATTGCGCACATCTGATTCGGGGAAGGTGTGTAAAGTTTCGAATGCCTGTGCGCGGTATTCCTGCATTGCATTTTCGGAGTATGCGATGCCGCCGCTCGATCGGACAAACTCAATGACCTCTCTGACTTTTTCCGGGTTTTCATTGTGTTTTTTGATATTTCGGATAATCCGGTTCCGCTCGCTGGAAGTGGCGTGATTGAGTGCGTAGATCAACGGAAGCGTTAGTTTTTTTTCTTTGATATCGATGCCCAATGGTTTTCCTACATCGTCGGTACCGAAATCGAAAAGGTCGTCTCTGATCTGAAAAGCAATACCGATCTTTTCACCAAAAAGCCGCATCTTTTCGATCAATGCTTCATCATTTGTTGCCGATGCAGCGCCGGCACTACATGCCGCAGCGATCAACGAAGCAGTTTTCTGGCGAATGATATCGTAATAAACCGCCTCGTCGATGTCGAGCCTCCTGGCTTTCTGGATTTGCAACAATTCGCCTTCGCTCATGGATTTTACCGCTTCCGACACGATTTCCAGTAATCTGAATTCTTTGTTTTTCAAAGCCAGCAACAATCCCTGCGAAAGCAAATAATCGCCTACCAGAACGGCAATTTTGTTTTTCCACAACGCATTGATAGAAAAAAAGCCGCGCCGTTCAAAAGCGTCATCCACCACATCGTCGTGTACCAAAGTGGCTGTGTGAAGCAGTTCGACAAGGGAGGCGGCGATATAGGTGGCGTCGCCGGATTCGCCGCACAGGCGGGCGCTGAGAAAAACAAACATAGGCCTTACTTGCTTGCCTTTTCGCTGAACGATATAATAAGTGATCTTGTCGAGCAGCGGAACCTCGCTTTTCATCGAGTTCCGAAAATGTTTCTCAAAGGTTTTAAGCTCATTTTCAATAGGGCCTTTTATGGCGTTCAATGATCTAACCATAAATACCAGTTTTGAAGGGGAAGAAGCTGCTTAACATGAAATTTCAAAGTTATTTGCTCCGCGTTTAATTGACCACAAGATATAAGAAACGGCTAATTAATTGAACATTAAGGAAAATATTATTGTTCTTGCCGCGCTGGAAAACTGCGGGACTTTTGCCGTGAAAAAATTTTGAACTAACTTTGGCCTTTACTCATCAGAGAATTTGAAATCGTGCTAAATTTTTTCAGGACCAACCAACTGGCTTTTAATGTTTTTCTGATTTTTTATGCCATTCTTTTGAGGGGTTCTATGTTTATCATTCCGGATCAGGGCTGGGTTCCCGGCAAAAGCGGAATATTATCATTGTGGGTTTACGAATTGTTGGAAGGACGACCGCAATTACCTTTTATCGCGGGTATTGTGCTGGTTTTTGTACAGGCCTTTTTGATCAATGCTTTGATCGCCCGGTTCCGGATGGCCAATGAAGTATCTTTGTTTCCTGGCTTGTGTTACATTCTTCTGGTCAGCGCGATCCCTGAGTTTTTATACCTTTCTCCGCTGTTGATGGCCAACACTTTTTTTATCATTATACTTTTTGAAATTTACGGCAGCTATCGCCAGAAATCGACCACCGGTAATTTCTTCAACATTGGATTTTGGCTGGGTGTGGGCAGTCTTTTTTATTTCGGGGAGATCGCATTTTTGTTTTTCACATTTCTGGGCATTTCCATTTTGCATAAATTCAGCCTGAAGGATATTCTGATCATCACGATCGGTTTTGTGGTTCCGTATTTTCTCGGCGGGGTTTATTTTTTTTGGTACGACAGGCTGGGCTGGTTTTGGGAAACCCAAGTTCTCAACAACCTTGGGTTTCTGGACATTAATCTCGCGTATTCGTGGGAAACCTACACCAAGCTGATCTTTTTTACCTTGTTGTTTTTGGTCGTTCTGGCAAGTTTTAACGGTTATCTGCTCAAGAAAAATTTCCAGGTACAGAAAAACCTGATCATCCTTTTCTGGTCTTTGTTTTTCGGGTTTTTACCATTGATTTTCCAGGCAGATATAAAACTCGAATATCTCCTCATATTTGTAGCGCCGTTGTCGATGTTCCTGTCGTTCAACCTTTCCAATATGCGGCCACAACTAGCCGAAGCATTACATTTCCTCCTGCTCGCAGGCATCCTGATTCTGCAATTCAAATATTATTGGTGGTAAAAAATATGCGCATCCGAAATTCCAGGTTAAATTCACGAAAACGTTGTTAAAAAATACAATTTTCGCAATCCCGATCCATCGTGAATTAATTGTCAACTCTTTACAAATAGTATTAATTGCAAATTGATTCTTTGTCTGATTATAAAAAAACCGGTTTTTACATACTGTTTATCCAACAGGATGTTCGAGCATTTAACCTGTTCATCTGCGAAAATCTGCGTTATCTGCGGGAAATAAAAAATGTGTCCCGCTGATCGCGCTGATTCACGCAGAACTTGTGACACTTAAAGCGTTATAGAATCTTTTTTTCAACTGTATATTCGTGTGTTTAGCCTACCGAAATTCCGGTTTTACCCGAATTGAAATATTTGTTTTGTAACTTTGCACCTTCTTTTTTTTAAAAAAAACCTGACACAACATGAAATTCGGCGTTTTAATTTTTCCGGGATCAAACTGCGATGACGATATGATCCATGTATTGCAAAACGTGATGCAGCAGGAGGTAGTGCCGCTTTGGCACAAAGAAGAATCGCTTCCGGGATTTGAAAAAGGAGATTGCATTGTGCTGCCCGGCGGCTTTTCTTACGGAGACTACATGAGGGCAGGCGCTATTGCCCGTTTTTCACCAATCATGAACGCCGTGATCGAATTTGCCAACCACGGCGGCTTTGTGTGGGGAATTTGCAATGGTTTCCAGATTCTTTGCGAGGCCGGACTGCTGCCCGGCGTGTTGTTGCGAAACAGCAACCAGAAGTTCATTTGTAAAAATATTTATCTGAAAACCAAAACGAACAATTCGGCGATCACTGCAAATTTAGACCTCAGCCAGCCACTAAAAATCCCGATCGCTCATGCCGACGGAAGGTATTACGCCGATAAAAATACCCTCGACATGCTCGTCGAAAATGACCAGATCCTTTTCACTTATTGCGATGCCTCCGGCAAAGAAACCCCCAACGCCAACCCCAATGGCGCCGAAATGAACATTGCCGGTATCTGCAACCAAAACCGCAATGTGTTCGGTATGATGCCGCACCCTGAGAGAGCTTCCGAAGATATTCTTGGGAATACCGATGGCCGGGGATTTTTTGAATCGATCGTCTCTTTGGCGCACGCCCCATTATCGTAAAATCTGCATTGCGGCATAGTTTTGTTCTAACTTCAAGTTTACCGTACCTGTTAATGAGTTGTCAAACCATTCCGGCAAGTTTTCAATTGTTGAAAAACTTATTAATTTGAAAATTATTAGAACAATAAACCGGTAAAGGAAGTTGAGTTTTTGCATACTCTACACCGGATTGTATTTTTATACTTTTAGCTCTATTTTTGCAAATCATTTTAACTACACCAAATTGTAAAACTATGCGGCTTTTTTATCTCTTGATCTTTGTGATTGGATTGGCTCAGGTTTCATTTTCCCAGATATTGGAACCAGTAAAGTGGAAAACCGAATACAAGCAAGTCAGCGATACCGAATTTGACCTGATCTATTCCGCCACCATCGATAATAAATGGGCGATCTATTCCCAATACCTCGAAGGCGATGAAGGACCGATCCCGACTTCTTTCGAATACGATGACGGCGAACATTTCAAACTCGTTGGCAAAAATGAAGAATCCGGCAACAGAAAAGAAGCCTACGATAAAGTGTTCGAAATGAACCTGATCAAGTTTTATAACAATGCCGTTTTCACGCAGCGTGTTTCCATATCTGATTTTTCAAAACCCATCACCGGATATCTGACGTTTATGACTTGCGACGATGCGCGCTGCCTGCCGCCGACAGATGTGGATTTTGAGTTTATTATAAAAAAAACAGGAACCGGCGCTGTTGATAAACCACAAAAAGAAGTTGAAAAAGTAGCTGAAACCGTAGCCTCGGAGGCGCCGCAGAGCCAACCTGCATTTGCACCTGGACAGGGAGGCGGAATCCTGGAACCCGTAAAATGGTCAATGTCGGTACGCAAACTTGGGGAAGGAAAATTTGAGGTGGAAAGCGTCGCGACGATCGATGATGGCTGGTCTGTTTATTCGCAATACCTCGAAAGCGAAGATGGTCCGGTCGCCACTTCATTTACCTACGAAGAAGGCGAGCACTTCAACCTCCTTGGCAAAAACACGGAAACCGGCAACCTCAAAAAAGCTTACGACAAGTTTTTTGATATGGAGATCGCCAAATTCAACGGATCGGCAACCTTCACGCAACAAATTGAAATAACAGACGAACTCCAGCCCGTTTACGGGTTTCTCACATTTATGACCTGCGACGACAGGCAGTGCCTGCTCGAAGAACTCGATTTTTTTATCGAAGCTGCCAGCCTCCAGGCTTATGTAGGCCAGGAAGCTACCGGGCGGATCGCAGCATTGGAAAGTGATGCCGGGATCGTCACCACAGCCGAAGGCGTCGTTGACCAGGCCAGGGATATGATCATCAAAACTGCCAACGATCCGCTGGGCGATTGCGGAGGAGAAGTCACTCAGGGCGCCGGCTTGGTGAAAACATTCATTTTCGGATTCATCGGCGGTTTGATCGCCCTGCTGACCCCATGCGTTTTCCCGATGATCCCGCTGACGGTTAGTTTTTTTACAAAAGGCAGCAAAAGCCGGATCGAGGGTATAAAAAACGGGCTGACTTACGGCGCTTCGATCATTGTGATCTATGTTGCACTCGGATTGATCATCACGGCTATTTTTGGCCCGGAAGCGCTAAACCGCCTATCTACGCACTGGCTCCCGAACTTGATATTCTTCCTGCTGTTCATTGTTTTCGCGATCTCATTTTTTGGTTATTTCGAGATCACGCTTCCCAGCTCCTGGGCGAATAAAAGCGATACGCTCGCTGACAAAGGCGGTTTGATCGGCATCTTTTTCATGGCGGCTACCCTCGCCATCGTTTCCTTTAGCTGTACCGGTCCGATCATCGGTTCCGCCTTGGTGGAATCCGCAAAAAGCACGATGGGGCCATTTGTTGTCATGCTCGGATTTTCAACGGCGTTGGCGCTGCCATTCGGTTTGTTTGCAGCCTTCCCCTCCTGGCTCAATTCACTGCCGACATCAGGAAGCTGGATGAATTCCGTGAAAGTGGTTTTGGGATTCCTCGAACTGGCATTCGCTTTCAAATTCCTGTCCGTTGCCGATTACACCTGGCATTGGGGTATTTTGAAATACGAGTTATACATGGGCATCTGGGTACTCATTTTTGCAGCCATGACCTTGTACCTTTTCGGTTATATAAAATTTCCGCATGACAGCCCCTTGAAGAAGCTTTCGCCAACTCGTTGGGGTTTTGCTTTGACGTCTTTATTGCTGACGTTTTACACCGCATCAGGATTTATTTATAGTGAAGAGCTTAAATCCTACAAATGCCCCGGATTGTTGAGCGGGCTGCCGCCACCGGCATTGTACAATTTCTTTTTGGAAACTCCCGAGGTCGATCCGGAGATTAAAGCAAAATATCCTTCATTTTCAAAATGTGCCAACGATCTGGATTGCTTTAAAGATTATTCGGAAGGGATAACTTATGCAAAGGAAAACAAACTTCCCGTGCTGTTGGACTTTACCGGTTACGGCTGTGTCAATTGCCGAAAAACGGAAGATAACATCTGGTCGGTGGATAAAGTGCGCAACAATATCAAACAAAACTTCGTGCTGATCTCACTGTATGTCGATGCTCCCGAAAAGCTGGAAAATACCCCAGTTTCAAAGCATTCGAACAAAAAGCTACGCAACGTCGGCAATTTATGGGCGGACTTCCAGATCGTCAACTTTCAAAGCAACTCCCAACCCTTGTATGTGATGATGACGCCACAGGAAGAAGTGATCGCCTTGCCAAGAGGTTATTATCCCGATGCCAATGATTATTCTGATTATTTGAATTGCGGGCTGCAAACCTTCAATGGCCTGAAAACTGATGGTATCGGCATGTCGGAAGAATAGATTGTTTCAATTTCTTTTTATCAAAAACCCTCGCCCGCTCTCACCGAACGGACGAGGGTTT
>CAZKDA010000047.1:0-25457 GCA_964551455.1 uncultured Saprospiraceae bacterium | reverse complement strand
TACCTTCTTTAAACCACATATCCGCAGGACTTGACAAAGTAACAATGTCGCCAAACCAGCAATGCGCCAGTTCGTGAGCCATCAATCGCCTGTGTGCAAAACTGTTGCCGCCAAGGCTTATGCTTTGCGGATAAGCAATATTGGTGGGGTGTTCCATAGCTCCCTGAACCGTAGTGACAAAGCCAACCCTGTCCCAGACATAAGGGCCGTACCAGAATTCCAGTGCATCGACGGCATCTCCAAGCGCTGCAAAGGTGTTTATCATGCTGTTGAGGTTGTTGGTTTTGGCAACGAGTTGGAGGTGAACATCTCCGTAAAATCCTTCGTGCATGATGTCGTGGTGCGAATAATTGGAAACGGCAACGCTGGCAAGGTAGGAAGGTATCGGCTGATCCAAGCGGTATCGCCGCATGATGGTATCGCCTGTTACCGGTATTTCCTCAAGGAAAGTTCCTACACAATATGCTTTTCTGCCGGCGGAGCTTAGGATGTTAAAATCATAGGTTGATCTTTCCACGAAATTATCAAAACATGGAAACCAACTGCGTCCGAAATTGTAGGGGTTTGAAGTGAGGCCGATGCCTAGATTGTAAGCATAACCGCTGTTGAAATCAAAGCCGCCCCAAAAGGGATCCGAAGTGGGTTGTCCACCATAGAAAACGATTACTTCGGCAGTGTCGGTCGTGTTCAAAGGGCTGGCGAAAAATATTTCGAGCAATAAACCGTCGTGTACAAAATTTGCCGCCGCACCATTGTAATACACGGAATCGACGGTCAGATCAAGCAAGTCGAGCGCCAGGTAGTCGATGTTGTCCATTTTGGGGTTGAAGGTGACAATGCAATTTCCATGGATGCGTTGCTGGTTGAAGTTGATCACTTCGAGCGTGATGTTGTAATTGAGGATGTCGATCGTATCGCTTCGTTCATTGGACGCGGCGATCATGGCATGTTCTTCAGGAGTCAATGCCACCAAATTGATCTTTTGTTTGGTTTGCATACAGCCGATGGGATGTTCCAGGGCTTCGGGTTGCCCAGCGGCATCCGACAGCAAAAGACTGAAAGCAAAAATAAAACTGAGGGTATAAAATTTTGACATAATATTGTGGTATTGTGGTATTGTGGTAATGTGGTATTCCCGATTTCATCGTCCCGCTTTTTCTCGAAAAAGCGGGATTCGCTCCGATGTGGTATTGTGGTATTGTGGTATTGTGGTGTTGTGGTAACTGGGTTGATTAAGTTGATTGAGTTGTTTGGGTTGACGCTTCGACAAGCTCAGCCTGCCTGCCGAACGCAGTCAGGCAGGCGTAAATTGAGTTGATTAAGTTATTGGTTATTAGCAACTTTCCGACTTTCCAACTCCACAAATTAGCAAATTAGCAAATCAGCAAATTGACAAAATAGATACCTTTTTCACGGATCAATCTTCGGGTTCTTCTTCGATGACCACAGGATTGATCATATCCAGGCCGATCAATTGTTCTTCTGCTTTGCTGATGGAAGCCCAGCCGAGGAAACCGCCGGAGGCTTTGGCCACGTGTTTTGCAAAGCTGAGCAATCCCTGATAAAAACGCCATGCGAAAACCTCTTCCAGTTTTGGCAATATATCATTTAACCCGCTTAATCTGTTGGAAATTTCATTCAATCGTTGCTCATTGTCTCCGGGGAGCGTTTTCAAAAGTTTGTCTAACTTTTCCTGGTAGTTTTCACCCACTTTTTCATAAAATTCCTGCATGGATTCGTGAAATGAATAACTTCTGACATGGGTTATTTTTTCAGCCCAGGTTCTTTCATCTTCATCCATTTCGCCATCAGCATAAGCGATGAGCAGGGTAATGAGGGGGATGGAATCGAACAGCAGGTCTTTTTCCTTTTGGTTCAGCGCTTCAAATTGTGGAATCATTTGTAATCTTTCAATTAGTTAATTTAAGTTGCAGAAAGCCCAACTTGGTTGAGTTATCAGTTTTTTAAAAATCGTGGCAAATATAACAAATTGATACATTAATCCTCATTCAGTTTTTAACTGCAATTCAACAGGCTGGATCATATCAAGCCCCATCAGTCTTCGCTCCGCATCATTGATAGCCGACCAGCCCATAAATCCGCCCGTCGAGCGGGCAACGTGTTTTGCAAAACTCAGCAATCCGGTGTAATACCTCCAGGCAAAAACCTCCTCCAGTTTTGGCAACACATGATTAAGTCCGCTGAGTTTCTGGCTGATTACTGTGGTTCTTCTTTCTACATTCAAGGGTAGTTTGTCAAGGAAATGATCGAGTTTATCCTGGTAGTCTTTGCCTACGTTTAAATAAAACTCACGCAACGATTCATGGTAAGAGTAACTCCTGATCCGGGTGATCTTTTCCGACCAGGTTCGTTCTCTGTGTGTCAGCTCGCCATCGGCACAGGCGATCAGAATGGTTATCAATGGAATGGCATCGTACATCAATTCTTTCTCCTCCGCGCTCAGGTGTTGGAATTGTGGAATCATGGTATGGATGTTTTAGGTTGGAAAAAATATTCAAATGCTTTTCAGCCGGATAGGTAAATATAAGCAATTGATTTCTAAATCCGGTTTTCAAAACCTAAATTTCCACCCGGATTTCATGCACTTTAAAATTAGTTTTCATTCCTTATCTTTGTCCAAATTGAATACAAGAACACGTTTTGAATAAAAAAGATACCACCAGGAACAAGTCCGGAAAGGTCACTCCGCTAATGCAACAATATGCAAAGGTGAAATCTAAATATCCCGACGCAATTTTGTTGTTTCGCGTGGGCGATTTCTATGAAACTTTTGGCGAAGACGCCATTACAACCTCACAGGTTTTGGGAATCATTCTCACAAAGCGCAACAACGGTGGCTCGGATGTGGAACTGGCAGGCTTTCCATACCATTCCCTTGATCTGTATCTTCCACGGCTGGTTAGGGCAGGATACCGCGTAGCGATCTGCGATCAACTGGAAAAACCATCAAAAGAAACGAAAATTGTAAAACGCGGGGTCACGGAAGTGATCACTCCCGGCATCGCAACCAGCGAAAAGTTGCTCGACCACCATTCGAATAATTTCCTGGCAGCGCTTGCTTTCGGCAAACAAAACCGCATCGGCATTGCTTTTCTGGACCTTTCCACCGGCGAATTTTTTGTCAGCGAAGGCACAAGCGCATACATCGACAAGCTCCTGCAAAGTTTTAATCCCTCGGAGGTTTTGTTTTCCAAAATAAAAGGAAAGGAATACACCCGCCAGTTTGGCGACAGGTTTTACACTTATCCGCTGGAAGACTGGATTTTTACAGAAGATTATACACGGGAAAAGCTCATCACGCAATTCGAGGTTCAAAACCTCAAAGGTTTTGGCGTCGAGGAACTGGAACTGGCGAAGATCGCCGCCGGAGCCGTTTTGCATTACCTGGCCGCAACTGAAAACAACAACCTGAGCCACGTCAGCAGGATCAGCAGGATCGAACCGGAAAAGTACGTCTGGCTCGATCGTTTTACCATCCGCAACCTCGAACTGCTCAGCAGCCAGCAGGATTCCGGATTTTCGTTGATCGACATTCTCGACAAAACCATTTCCCCGATGGGAGCACGCCTGATGAAAAAATGGGTGGTGCTGCCCCTGAAAGACAAACGCCTCATCGAAACCCGCCACAAAGTCGTTGCTTTCTTTTTGAAAGAAACCGACACCAACCTGGAGATCGAAAAATGTATCCGGAAGATCGGCGACCTCGAACGGCTCATCTCAAAAGTTCCGCTGAATAAAATCAATCCGAGGGAAGTCGTGCAGTTGAAAAGAGCGCTGGAAGCGATTGAGCCTGTAAAAAAAATGCTCGGTAATTGTGATAATGACGCCCTTAAAAAAATAGCCGAAGGCCTCAATCCCTGTAAAGTATTGCGGGAACAGATCGAAAAGGAGGTCAACGACGATCCTCCGGTAAATCTCGCAAAGGGCGGCGTCATCGCGGAAGGTTGCTCCGCAGAACTGGATGATCTCCGGAATGTCGTCAACAACAGCAAAGACCTGCTGCTCGAAATCCAGCAAACCGAGGCACAACGCACGGGGATTAACAGTCTCAAGATCGGCTTCAACAATGTTTTTGGCTATTACCTCGAAGTGACCAACAAATACAAAAACCAGGGGCTGGTGCCGGAAAATTGGATACGCAAACAAACGCTCACCGGCGCCGAAAGGTATATCACGGATGAGTTGAAAAAGTTGGAAACGAAAATACTGGGGGCAGAGGAAAAGATCATCGAACTGGAAGAAAAACTGTTCGCCGGACTGATCGCTTCCATCGCCGATTTCATCCAGCCGGTTCAGCACAATGCCAATCTCATCGCGCAGATCGATTGTATGCAATCTTTTGCCAGAGTTGCCTATAAAAACCAATATTGCCAACCAGCGATTGATGACAGCTACATCGTCGATATCAAAGAAGGCAGGCATCCAGTCATCGAACAGCACCTCGATCTTGGTGAGGCGTATGTCCCCAATGACGTTTTTCTCGACAACCAAAACCAACAGGTTTTGATGATAACCGGCCCGAATATGTCGGGAAAATCTGCCGTGTTGAGACAAACTGCACTGATCTGCCTGATGGCGCAAATGGGTTCTTTCGTTCCCGCAAAATCCGCCCGAATCGGGTTGATCGACAAAGTTTTCACAAGGGTTGGAGCCAGCGACAACATTTCATCCGGCGAATCTACTTTTATGGTAGAAATGAATGAAACAGCCAGCATCATGAACAATATTTCCGACCGCAGCCTCATCCTTCTGGATGAGATCGGCAGAGGCACCAGCACCTTCGACGGTGTTTCCATTGCCTGGTCGATCGCCGAGTTTTTACACAACAACGGGAAGGCACGACCCAAAACGCTGTTTGCAACGCATTACCACGAATTGAACGAACTGGCTGATAAATTTCCTGGCATAAAAAACTTTAATATTTCTACCAAACAAGTAGGCCAGAAGGTCATTTTTTTGCGTAAATTGGTTCCCGGAGGAAGTAACCACAGTTTTGGGATCTATGTAGCAAAAATGGCCGGAATGCCCCAAAGTATTGTAGATCGGGCTTCGCAGATACTGAGCCAGTTGGAATTGAAATCCATTGAAAGCAATGAGGAAACCAAAGCCACTTCAAACATTAAGGATACTTTGAGAAATATTCCTTCCGATGCTTTTCAGTTGAGTATATTCGAAACGGTAGATCCGGTTGCCGGAAAGCTGAAAGCAGCATTGACTGATCTTGATTTAAACTCACTGACCCCGATCGAATGTATGATGAAACTGAATGAATTGAAAAAAATGATCGAGGAAAGTTGAGGAAATTAATGGAGTTGCCCGACAGGCATTTTTTTTTAAAGGACAAACGAGGTATTTGCAAAACAAATCCTGCAAAATATCAAGCATTCAAAATTATTTTCTAATACAAAAAACAACATCTTATGGGATTATTTTCATTTTTTAAAAAAGCCGGTTCAAATCTTTTTGCCAAGGCAGCAACACCAGAAACTACAAAAGTCGAAATGACCAAAACCCAATCACTTGAAAACGAGATTCGCAGGCTCGGCATCCCTGTCAGCGGATTGAAACTGGAACTCGGAGAATCAGTAACCGTAAGCGGCAGCACCGCAACCAACGCAGATCGTGAAAGGATCATCCTGGCACTCGGAAATGTAGCAGGGGTTTCAATGGTAGAAGATAATATCACCGTGACAAATCCGGAACCCGAAGCGGTTTTTTATACGGTGGTAAGTGGTGATACGCTCTCGAAGATCTCAAAAGCGCAATATGGCGATGCTATGAAATACAACATTATTTTTGAAGCTAACAAACCTATGTTGGAACATCCTGATAAAATATATCCCGGACAGGTTTTGCGGATTCCGCAACTAGCACAAAATTAATATCGCTGAAAAGACCGACGTCATCCTGGTTGTTCAACAGCCGGGGTGGCTTTTTTTATTTTTTTGCCACGAAGCCTCTAAGGCACTAAGTTTTTTCCTCTTTTCTTAGTGCCTTAGAGGCTTCGTGGCATTTTATTTTTTCTTGTTCCGTCGATATCTGAATTGCTGAACAGATACAGTATTTTCAAGTTAAAACGGCATCCTTCCTTTACCGCCGGGCATTCCAGGAAGATTTTTCATACCCTTCCCGGTGCTCATTTTGTGCATGACTTTGCGCATTTGATCAAACTGTTTGATAAACTGGTTGATCTCGTGAATATCTTTTCCGCAACCCATAGCTATTCGCCGTTTCCGGCTCATGTTCATAATTTCGGGATTGCCCCTTTCTTCGGGCGTCATGGACTGGATGATGGCTTCGACTTTTGAGAAAGCTTTGTCGTCGATATCGAGGTTTTTAGTCAGTTTGCTCATGCCGGGAATCATATTCATCAGGCTTTTGATATCGCCCATTTTTCGGATCTGGTTGAGTTGCCCCAGAAAGTCGTCGAAGTCAAATTTGTTTTTCTTGATCTTCCGCTCGATGCGCTTGGCTTCTTTTTCATCAAATTGTTCCTGGGCTTTTTCTACAAAAGAAGTAATGTCGCCCATCCCCAAAATTCGCTGAGCCATACGGTCGGGATGGAAAACATCCAGAGTTTCCATAGTCTCGCCCGTACTTACAAATTTGATAGGTTTTCCGACTGTATATTTTATTGTAAGGGCAGCACCGCCGCGCGTATCGCCATCGAGTTTAGTCAGCACGACACCATCGTAGTCCAGCCGTTCATTGAAGTTTTTAGCCGTATCGACAGCATCCTGGCCGGTCATTGAATCGACGACAAAGAGCGTTTCGGATGGTTTCACCGCAGCTTTGATATTGCTGATCTCCTGCATCATTTGCTCGTCGATCGACAAACGACCAGCGGTATCCACAATCACCGTGTCAAAGCCGTGCACCTTTGCGTGCTTGATCGCATTGAGGGCGATCTCTACCGGGTTTTTGTTTTCCGGCTCTTTATAAACCTGCACATTGATCTGCTCTCCCAAAACCGTCAACTGGTCGATGGCCGCGGGACGATACACGTCGCAGGCTACCAGCAATGGTTTTTTATTTCGTTTTGCTTTTAAGTGGTTTGCCAGCTTGGCGGAGAATGTGGTTTTACCGGAACCTTGCAGACCGGCAACTAGCACTACGCCCGGATTGCCGGAGGTATCAATTCCGACGGACTGGCCGCCCATGAGTTCTACCAATTCATCCAAAACGATCTTGACCATCAGTTCGCCAGGCTTCACCGAAGCCAGCACGTTTTTGGTGCCGAGCGCTTCATCCTTTACCTTGTCGGTAAATTCTTTGGCAATTTTGTAATTGACGTCAGCCGCCACCAAAGCTCTTCGGATCTCTTTGATCGATTGGGCAACGTTAATTTCGGTGAGCCTCCCATGACCTTTCAGGGTCATAAAGGCACTTTCCAATTTTTCATTTAAACTTTCAAACATATCTTCCGGATTTTTGAATCGCAAATATAGGGATTAGAAAATTTAGTTATCGGGTAATATTCGATTTTGTTATTTGAGGATTGCGAAAGGATTTGGGGATGCATTTATAAATGTCCCGCAGATTACGCAGATTACCGCTGATAGAGAAACGATTAAAATATCTGCGTGGATCTGCGTAATCTGCGGGACATAAAAACGTACAGAACACTAGATTTTTTCAAGTCATTCGTAAGATTCCAGGGTCACCTTTCCGATCCTGATGTTGCCTTCCGGTTTTATTCTTTCAAGGTGAGAAGCGCTGGTTCCGTCAGGAGCTACCATACCGCGCAAGAAAAAACTGAGGTTCAGATTATTGAAATCCCAGATTCCGGCCTTCATTTGTTTTTCAATGAGCTTTGTGATTTCAAAATTGATCGTTTTACCCTGGCTGTGGTGGCCGTGCGCGGAATCGCCGGCCTGTCCGAAAAAGCCGATGTTTCCAATATAATAATCGCTTTTGTAGTCAGGGTCTTTGATATTTTCCGGGAGGTTGAGATATACTTCGTAGTAACCGGTGGGGATTTTTTCGTAAGTTATACGGTCGAGGTTGAGCACCATACGTTGTTTTTTAGCGGAGCCAGGTTTCATATTTGAAAAAGCCATGACTGCTTTGTTGCTCAATTTGACCTGAGTGGTCGTTGTGGCGGAAGAGATTTTCAGATTGACGGTTTTATCCAAAACAATAGTTTTTTTCATAGGCACGGTATCTTGTGTGGATTGAGGGATAGGTTGGGAAAAAGCTTTGGTGTTTTCATCGATCGAGGCGAGCATTTCATCATCATCTTCATCGTCGTAAGTGTATCCCAACTGATTGGCGGAATCGATCACATCTTTACCGCTCATTTTCACAAGGTTTCCGTTTTCGTCAAAAAACTCGAATTCAAAGTTCATCCAGTAATCATTGTCAATTGGATTTTTATGATTGGGATTGGCCCTGAGCCATTTGTTCCAAAGCCGGTCGATGTTGGTATGATGAAGCCAGAACACGGGGTCTTGCGCTGCTTCGTCGGGGTCGTTCATCCAGCCGCCGATGATGTTGTGAATGACGTTGTGCGGTTCCTGTTCGATTTTTCCGTTGGTGGTGCCGAAACGTGTGAACTTATCCACCTCCTGCCCGCCGAAACTGAGCGGCGATCCTGGTGGGGAGTAAAAATTGGCATATTCAAAAGCTGCCGAATATTCGGTGGCAGACGCCGGGATTTCAAAACCATCGTTGACGCCGGAGTTCCGGGTTTTTACATACAGAGGGTTATTGTCATCGGCTGGAATTCTCAGAGCTTCCGGCAATGCCCGTTCGTCGGGGTTGCTGTAATTCCAGTAGGGTAGTGCAAAGCTCGGGTCACCTGAAGCATCGCGAAGAATTCTTTCAAAGTAATACAAATACATCCTGTGCCAGGAAAGGAAAAAAAAACTTTGGTGCTGGCATTGGTTCCAGCCGGTTTTGGCCGGTGTTTTTGGTGAGCCGTGGATAGCAGCCTGGTATGCCCAACTCGTGGGATCTTCGGCGGGGCGCGCTTTCATGGCAGCAATTCCTTTTTTATAAGCCGTCATTTCCGGACCGTTGACCGCCCAGGTGTAAATATTTTTTCGGATAAGGACAACAGGCTCCGGCTGAGGTATAACCGGATCGTTCGCATTTTCATCGCCGGATTGAGCGACGGGAGTCACTGGTTTTACAGGATTGTTGCCGGATGAATTTCCGGGGCTGTTATTACCGGGAGAGCTGTTGTTGTTGCAACTAAAAACAAAAATGGCAATTGCAAACCAAAAAACGAGTTGAACAAAGCGGATCATGGCAGGTTTTGTTTTGAATTTTTAAAAATGTTGTAAACCAAATATAACAAAACCCCTGTTGATTCGATGCATCGGACTGGAAAGTTTCAACTACAAATATATGCCATTGAAAATTTCAACATCAATTGAAAACTATGAATTGCCAGCCTGTTTTATAAAATGAAGAACAAGATCGACTATCGGCACAATACCAGTTCAGGAGCCTGGTTGAGCCTTCCGAAAACGATGGCGTTCTGATGAAATGCTTTGCCGAGTTCAATGGCCTGGGCTTTGGAAATATCAAAGATGAACAGGCTTTTTTCTGCTTTCCAACCCTCGTTGGCCGGGGTTCCCCAACCTATACAAAATCGCCATTTCATCGATTGGACTTGTTCCACGAGGTCTTTGTGGCGGCGGTCATTTTCTTCATCCGAAAGCGGCACGGAATGAGGGTTGCAGGCGCTGATGAATGCCCATGAATACGAATTGTTGTCAAAGAGGAAAACATTCAAAGTTTTATTGGTTTCTCCGATCCTGATCGCTAGTTCGGGTTGTTCAATATTGTAAGTCGTATCCTTGTATGTGCTTAGCAGGCTCCGGTCGATATTCGGCGAATTATGATCCATCGTATTGAATGATAAATAAAGTAAAATTGTACCTTTGCGAAGATTTTTTTCAAACGTATGTAAAAAGCGATAAATAATCAAATTAAACATACTAAAAAAGGACAATGGATAAAAATAATATCATTGGCTTGTTGTTGATCTTTGCGCTGTTGTTTTTGTGGACGCAATACAACACGCCGACGGAAGCGGAGGTCGCAGCCCAAAGGCAACGGGATTCGATCCAACGTGTGCAAGACTCAATAGCAAATGCAGTCTTAGAAAAGCAGGAAACTGTTTCCCTTCCGCAAGATGAACAAACGATCGCAACACCGGAGGAAGATTCGGCGAAGATCGAGAAACTGAGCGGCGCTTTCGGTGTGTTTGCGGCGAGCGCCACAGGAAAAGAAATGCTAGATTCGATTGAAAATGAAGTGTTTAGGGTTGTATTTACCAACAAAGGCGGCAGGATCATAAAAGTCGTTTTAAAGGATTACAACAAGATCGTTTTGGATGAAGAGAAAAACGAACAAAAAGTTGATCTCCTCTTGCTTGAAAACCATAAAAACCGCTTCGATTATTTGCTGCCGGTTGCCAGTACGCAAGGCGGCGTGGTCAATTCCGGTGACCTGTTTTTTAATGCGGAAAAAACTTCCAACTCCATCACTTTCCGGGCGGATGCAGGAGAGGGCAGGTATTTTGAACAAAAATATTCATTCTCTCCCGATAGCTACAATATTGACTATGATGTTCAGATGGTTGGTTTGGACAATATTGTAAATCCGGTAAGCGGCGCAGTCCAACTGAGATGGGTCAACTGGCTCGATAAGATCGAACGCAATGAGGCCTATGAAAGGAACTACACGAGTATTTATTATAAACCGCTCGACGATGATACTGAACACTGTTCCTGTACCGGCGACGACGTGGAAGATTTACAGGGAACAAAAGTAAAATGGGTTTCAAATGTCAACCAGTTTTTCAATTCCACATTGATCGCCAATAACTTTTTCCAATCGGCGAAGATGGAGATTGAAGTCCTGCCGAAAGAAGCCCGGGAGCTTAAAAAAATGGTTTCCAGCTTCTCCGTTCCTATTGGTGGTGATAATGGCAACAGCGCGTCCATGAAATTTTATATCGGTCCGAATCAATACAAAGAACTCGCAGCCTACAACCTGGGAATGGAGGAGGTGATCCCTTATGGCAGAAGTGTTTTCGGCACAGTGAATCGCCATGTCATTCGTCCGCTTTTTGATTTTCTCGCTCAATTTATCGGGAGCAAAGGATTGGTGATCCTGGCTTTGACGTTTCTTGTCAAATTGTTGCTTTATCCCCTGACTTACAAGATGTTGTATTCACAATCCAAGATGGGCGCTTTAAAGCCGCAGCTTTCCAAAATGAAAGAAAAATTCCCGGACGATCAGCAAAAGCAGCAGATGGAATCGATGAAACTCTACCGCGAGTTTGGGGTGAATCCTTTGGGCGGTTGTTTCCCGATCCTGCTCCAGATGCCGATCTGGTTTGCGCTGTACCGTTTTTTCCCGGCATCAATCGAATTCCGGCAGGCCAGTTTCCTTTGGGCTACCGATCTTTCTTCCTTCGATGTGTTCTGGAAACTTCCCTTTGAGCTTCCCTTCGGCATGGGAGCACACATCAGCATGTTCACTTTGCTCTGGGCTGTGACGACCGTGATTTATACCTACTACAATTCCAAACACATGGACCTGTCAGCCAACCCGATGATGAAATACATGCAGTACATTATGCCGGTTATGTTTTTGGGATTTTTCAACAGCTTTGCATCTGGGTTGACTTGTTACCTGTTGTTCAGTAATGTTTTGAACATCGGCCAGACCGTCGTCACCAAAAATTTTGTCATCAACCAGGAGAAGATCAAACGGGAACTGGAAGAATACAAAAAGAAACCTAAAAAGAAAAGTGGTTTTTCGCAACGCCTCGAAACCGCTATGCGCGAAGCCCAAAAACAACAAGCTGCCAGAGAAGCCAAAAAGAAGAAAAAATAGCATTTTTTGAAACGCCCTCTTTTGGTGCTCAAACTGTTTTGACTACGCTTATTGTAGCCGCTCATAAAATGAAAGAATTAGCTTTGATCGTTTCAGCGTTCCTCTTATTTGCCTGCCAAAGCAAGACTTTGGAGAAGGTACAGCAGGAGCAGCCTGTGGCAGAGGCGCCGGACACCCTGATTGTAGAAGAAAAACCGGACCCTTTACCACAGCCTTCCATAAACACCGAAGGGCCTGACGATGTGGATGATTTTTACACGCTTTTCGAATTTGAAAAGACTTCCTGTTATGGTCACTGCCCTGCATTTCAGGTGGAGATACTCTCCAACGGATACGCGGTTTATCACGGCGTAGCCTTTGTGGATAAAATCGGAAAATATGAAACCTGGGTAAACAACAGCTTCATTTTTTTTATCAATCAGAAAGCTGAAAACACGGGCTTTTTCGATATGGCTCAAAAGTATCCCACTGACGGAACAGATATTCCCGACCTTCCAAAAACGATTATTTATTTGAACACCGGCGAAAAAGAACACCGCGTAATCAATTCTTTTGATGCACCGCCCGCATTCCGGCAATTTGAAAAATTCCTGCTGGAAAAACTCGATGAGTTGTATTGGGAAAAAATGGATGAAGAGGATTAGTTTATAGTTCGTTGTTTATGTTTTTATAGTGTCCCGTTTGCAGCAAACTATATACCCAACAATACCCACCACCACTTTGGCGTAGCCAAAAGCATGATTATACCCAACCATACCCGCATTTTCCCTACTTCCTCAGCTCAAAATTACCTCCTGAAAAACCTTATCAATAATCAAAACATAAATGGTATTTCCGCTGATTTCAATAGTTTCGCAATCAGTCTTTTTGCCATCGACTAGGCAGGTTTTGGGTTCGAAAGGCAAACCGTAAAACAGGAGGTTGCAGAAGTGATAGGTTTCCGGCCATTTGCCTGATCTTTTTTGATGCAACTGAACCTCGTTGTCGCTTCCCGTGAATTCAAAATTCTTTAAACCGTATTCTCTTTTTACATACCCAAAACCATCGCCGGCATCTTCATAAACCTGACTCGCGGATTTTCCATTTTTAAAATAAATATGATAGGTCATTTCGTCCACCGGTTTTTCATCGACGCTTTGCCTGATCGGGTAGTGCGGGATGACACTCCCTGCCTTAATGAAAATAGGGATTTGGGCCAATGGAGCATCGACTTTCACTTTTTGTTTTCCCTCAAAAACATTTGCCGACCAGTAGTGATACCATTTGCCTTCCGGGAGGTACAGGCTCACGCGCCTTCGTCCTTTTTTCATCACCGGACAAACCAACAAATGATCGCCAACGATAAATTCATCTTCTGCGCTCACCGCTTTTTCATCTTCCTGATCGTAAAAGGCCAGTGATCTTAACACGGGAGCGCCGTTTTTGATATATTGCCAAAAGCAGGTATAAAGGTATGGCAGGAGCTGGTATCGAAGCTCGATAGCATATTTTGCGAGTGCAGTATATTCATCGCCAAAACTCCAAGGCTCGCGGTTGTTCGACTCAACGGGATTGTTCTGATCTTCCTCCGTTTTTTTTTCAGCATCGCCAGCTTCATTATTGCCAATGCTGTGCGCCCGAAACAAAGGATGGAAAACGCCGAGTTGCAACCACCTGATGAACAATTCGCCGGAAGGCTGACCTGCGAAACCTCCAATATCCGAACCGACAAAGGAAAACCCGGAAATGCTCAATCGCTGGCATTGGATGTTGGCAATTTTGAGGTGCTCCCAACTTGCGAAATTATCGCCTGTCCAAACCGCAGCGTAGCGTTGCCCGCCGCTGAAAGTTGCCCGTGTCAGGACATAAGGCCGCCTGTGGTCTTTCAATTTCAGCAAACCCTCGAAGGTCGCTCGCGACATTTGCATACCATAAACGTTGTGCATGCGGGCATGGCTGGCTGTAATTCCCTCGAAATCATGCCTTACATCTTCCGGGAAAGTTTTTGTGGCAACCATAAAAACCGCCGGTTCGTTCATGTCATTCCAAAAACCAGCCACCTTGTTTTTCGAATAAAGCGTCCGATACAGATGCCCCCACCAGCTTCTTACAGCCGGATCCGTAAAATCCGGGAACACACAATCTGTCGGCCAGACGGGGCCGATCATCAGGTCACCATTGGCTCTTTTACAAAAAAGCGCTCTTTCCTTTCCTTCAGTGTAAATTGAATAATTGTCATCGACCTTCAAACCCGGATCGATCATTACGATAGTTTTAAAACCATTTTCCCTCAAATCCCGGGTCATTTCGGTAGGAATCGGAAAATGAGATGTATTCCATGTAAAACTTTTGTAATCCTCCATGTAGTCAATGTCGAGGTAGATCACATCGCAGGGTATCTCCCTGGATCGGAAACCGTCAGCGATCTCGCGGACGCGGCTTTCCGGGAAATAGCTGAAGCGGCTTTGTTGAAAACCCAAAGCCCAAAGCGGCGGGAGGCCGGGGCGTCCGGTCAGGCTGGCATACTGGCGCGCTACCGACATTAATTCAGGGCCATAAAAAAAGTAATAATTCATCTCGCCACCGGCGGCGGAAAAGCTGAACTGTTTTTTATCAGCATAACAGAAATCGAAATGGCTCCTGAAAGAATTGTCCAGGAAAATGCCATAAGCTAAACCGTTTCGCAATCCATAGAAAAAAGGGATCGAGCGGTAGAGCGGATCTGTGTTTTCATCAAATAAAAAGGCGTCGGTATTCCAGTTTTCAAACTTTTGTCCGCGCAGGTTGAGCTTCGAGGATTTGTCACCCAGCCCGAAAAACGATTCTTTTTTCTCCGCCTTTTTTGAAATGGAAACATTTGTAATGCCTTTTAAAATAGTTGAAATGGCTTCAAAACCAGTTGTATCTTCTGAAATGATAATGCCTTCGTTGTTTTCGATTTTTACTTTCATTCCATCTTTCAGAACCATGCAGGAAATGACAGGCGTGTTGATCCTGAAGGCATCGGTATCCTCCACAAAAGTTGTTTCCGGTATTTCCGGAGTGAATTGTTCATCAATGGCATAAGAAAAATCCTTTTGAAAAGTGCCATCGAGCGAATAGCGGAAACGCAGCATGGAATCCGTTATTACGGAAACCTGCATCGTGATCTTATTGTCAGTCTGGAATAGATATACGCCGGGTTGGATCGATGTTGCTGAAACGACCCGACAAGGCGTATGTACCCGGAACACGTCGTCGTACCTTTCGTGCGGATTGGTCTCGTCGGCGCGGACGATTCGCTGTTTTGAAATGATCTTTGATTTTTTATTTGTTTTACTCATTTTCAGGATCTTTTGAATACTCAAAAACCGATGCTTCGCGAATGGCCTGCTTCAGTTCATTTTCCTGTCGTTTTAGCTCCTCGTCGCTGAGATTAAAATATTCTTTCAAAGCGTTGAGTGCCGGGGCGAACAGTTTGTCGATGCTTTTGATATCGAAATAAAGCCTTCCGGTTCTCCTGGTAAAAAAATCTTTGGCATTGAAAACCAGTTCGTGATGTACGCCAAACCACAATTCGGCAAGCCCCAGGGCAATTTCGGGGTCTTTTTCATCAAAGGTGTGAAAC
The DNA here is from genome assembly GCA_964551455.1 of uncultured Saprospiraceae bacterium. GTDB lineage: Bacteria > Bacteroidota > Bacteroidia > Chitinophagales > Saprospiraceae > JAHDHW01. The sequence goes on along the minus strand of CAZKDA010000047.1, from coordinate 9,994 downwards.
CGTTCCAGGATCAGGGCGGTTTGTTTTCCATAATTGGCGACAAGGTACGAAGCGTAATATTTTTCCAGGCCGGCATGTTCTATTTTTTCTTCTATTTTCAAACGATAATCCTTCACCTCCTGCGCATTTTGGAATGGCCCGCCGCAGATCGGAACTTTGTCAGTAGAGCAGTCCGCAAAATCCAGTTGATATTGATGTTTTAATTTTTTGGCAACCAGGTTGACGATCTTTTCGGCCATTTTTCTGTAACCGGTGAGTTTTCCTCCGGCGATTGAAAGCAGGCCGTTTGGGGATTCGAATATCTCGTCTTTTCGGGAAATATCCGAAGCGGATTTTCCTTCTTCAAAAATCAAAGGTCGCAGCCCTGCCCAGCTTGAGATCACATCCTGATTTTCCAGATGCAAAGAAGGGAAAGCCTTGTTTGTCGCCGCGATCAGGTAATCCACATCTTCCTGGTTGGTTAGGACGTGATCGATGGCGCCCTTGAAAGGGGTATCGGTGGTGCCGATGTAAGTAACTTTTGCGCGGGGAATGGCAAAGATCATCCGTCCATCTTGTACGTCGAAATAGAGGGAGTGTTTGAGCGGGAACCGTTTATGATCGATCACGATATGAACCCCTTTGGAAAGGAACAAACGTTTTTTATCCAGTGAACGATTCAACGCTCGAAGCTGATCGACCCAGGGGCCGGAGGCATTTACAACGGTTTTTGCGCGAAGCTGAAATTGTAGATTTGTAAACCGATCCATACAGCGGATACCTGAAACCTGTTTGTTTTCATCATAAAGAAATTCATCAGCGAGGATATAATTCAGCGCTGTGGCACCAAAACCAGCGGCGGTTTTTATGATCTCGATGGTAAGGCGGGCATCGTCCGTGCGGTATTCGGCATACAATCCGCTGCCTTCAATAGATTCATGATCGAGTAATGGCTCGATATCCAGAGTTTCCTCCCGTGAAAGCATTTTCCGCTGATCGATTTTTTCAACACCGGCCAGCACATCGTACACCAGCAAACCGATCGAAGTGGAGAGCTTTCCGAAAGTACCATCTTTTGTGATCGGAAGCAGCATCTTTTCGGAAGTTACAAGATGCGGAGCCAGATGATGAACGATCGCCCGTTCGCGGCCTACTTCTCTGACCAATGCAATTTCAAACTGTTTCAGGTAGCGCAATCCGCCGTGAACCAGCTTCGTAGAGCGGCTGCTGGTGCCGGAGGCAAAGTCATTCTGATCGATCAGGGCTACTTTCATGCCACGCGAAGCCGCATCGAGGGCGATTCCGGCTCCGGTGATCCCACCGCCAATGATCGCCAGGTCAAAAGATTCGTTGCGAAATTTTGAGATGATGTTCAGACGATTTAATGCAGAAAGTGAGGGGTTCATTTATCGGGCTATTTTCGGCAAGGCTTTCGGAATGAGGAATTGATCAGGTTATTTTTTTGCCTTATCCGGATCGATAATACCAAGTTCCTGTGCTCGCTTTTCCCAGTTTTTTCTGGCAAGAATCTGCATATCTTCAATATTATCGAATTCGTCCATGATCTCCATTCCGAGTAGTGTTTCTACCACATCTTCCACGGTGACCACTCCGGCCATTCCGCCAAACTCATCGACGACGAGTGCGATGTGTTCTCGGGTTTCCATTAAATAGCTGAACAATCTCGGGAGCGGGATCTGCTCGTTGATGATCTTGATTTCGCGGGCAATATCTTTGATTTTTGCCGCTCCATTGCCATTGATGATGTTAGTGAGGAGTTCATCTTTTAAGAAGAAGCCGTTGATGTCGTCTTTGGTTTCTTTGAAAATTGGAATCCTGGAGAATCTGAGTTCTTTATTTTCATTATAAAAATCCTGAATAGTTTGATCCTGTTGGGCTGCTTTGACAACGGTGCGGGGGGTCATTATATCTTTTGCCAAAATGGTGTTGAACCGCAGCAAATTTTTAAGGATTCGACTTTCTCCTGGTCTGAAAATTCCTTCGCGGACACCGATCTCGGCAATGGCAGAAATGTCTGCTCTGCTCAAGATGCTTTTGTTTTTGTCGCGTTTCAGTTTTTTGGTAAGCAACTGGCTGAACCACACCAAAGGATAGAGCAATATGATAACTATATGCAGCGAATTGACAGTGAAATTTGTCAGTTCTTTCCAATTATTGGCGCCAATGGTTTTGGGGATGATCTCTGAGAGGATCAAAATGGCCAAAGTCATGGCGACCGGTGTAACAAAATTAGCCCAAATGGTATTCCCAAACACAACGCCTGCCTGAACGCCCACGCCCATTGCGCCAACGGTGTGGGCCACGGTGTTTAATGTCAGGATAGCAGCCAGGGGTTGATCAATATTGAGTTTGAATTTTTTTAGCCGTTTGCCAAGGTTGGAGCCTTCCTGGGATTTGATCTCCACCTCCGAAGGCGTGATGCTCAGCAAAACCGCTTCCCATAACGAGCATAAAAAGGAAAAGAAGATTGAAATGAAAAAAAAGAAAATTAAGAGGGTCATTTAATTTTTCATTGAATTTGATCCCGCAAAGATAGGTATTTATAACATACAAAAAGAGGCTCAAATCACAATTTGAGCCTCTTTGGGAATCGAAGCATTTTAATGTTTTTGAATCTTCATCAATTAATGTATAATCTCTGGAAAGGTATGATGATTTCGTTGACTTCCAGGTTGTTCAACTCCCGGAGTTTTGCCACTGAGATATTATGCTGTCTTGCAATAGTGTAAATGGTTTCATTTTCTTTTACAATGTGCACATCCCGCTTCTGGTTTTTATCAACGATCAGTCTTTTCTCGCCGGTTTGTTCAAAGGAATCGGGGATGTCGTTTTCCGCGACAGTATAAGCCTCTGACTTGATCGTTTCAGGTGTCGGACAGTTGCAATTTGAAATGCGCAATTTTTGTCCGACATTGATGATATTACTTTCGATCCCGTTTATTTCTTTGAATTTTTCTACGGTGTAACCATATTTTTTGGCAATCTGAAAGATCGTTTCTCCTTCTGTCACGACATGGATCAGGTATTCTGGAACTTCCTTCGCCACCAGTTCATCCCCGGTAGTTGCCGGGATATTTGCTTTTGTAAAAAGTTTCATACACGGGAAAATTCGATCTTCTTTCAGCCGGTTCAATTCGCGGATCTCTTCCAAAGACAGGTTGTACATGTGCGCGATGCCGTAAAGCGTTTCACTTGGCTGGACAATGTGGATGCCTGTTGAAGATTTTTCGAGGCAATAGTCATTCGGATCGGTACCAGGCCCCGGGCTTACAGTTACAACATTGGTGTCGGAAGGTGTTGTTGAGGTTACGGGAGCATTGACCATTTTGCCGTTTCGGTAGCTGTTGCCGCCACAATCCATGTTGGCCGGCTGGCCGGTGTTGCTATCCATGTACAGGCCTTTGTCAATGTCTTTATAAACCGGGCAATTGAAGGCGGATTCAGCGCCTGATGTTGTGGTGATAATTGTTGATGTGGTCGTTCCTTCCGTTGGTTTTGTTGAAGTGCCGGAAGTGACAGGCTGGCTGTTTTTTCCTCTTTCAAGGTCGGCGATGGTGCTTCCTCTGTAAGGAGTTGTTGAAGCGACGCCTGAGCGATTGCTGTAAAAGTTTCCGGTGTAAACGTAATTAATGTCTTTGCCCTGGCAATAATCTTTCAGATAATTTTCGATGGGCAAGCCATTTACAGAAACCAGTTCCAGGACGTTATTTGCAGCATCGGTTTGATTGAACCCTGTTTTTTCTTCCAAAATACCGATCTCCGGAACGATGATGTATTCGGTGTAATTCCGTCCTGCTTTGGTTTTGGTTTTTGTAAACATATACTTTTTCGGACAGGTATGCGAAAGCGTCCCGTTGTAAAATATCTTTGCTTCGCTGTCTCTTTTTGCAAGGTTGGATCCGTCGGCGGGTTGGTTGTATTGGAATGCATACAAATGATCGAGTGAAACAAATCCAAAACCCTGCGGATTGATCTGCGCATAAGTGGCAATACCGACGGGCGAAACATTGAACCCTTTGCCGGATTTTTTCACGATAAACAATTGGATATCGCCGTTGTTGACATCCCTTACCATGCGTTCATTCAAAGAAATTTCTTTGCAGGTTTTTACATTATTGGGTTTTACCTCGTAGTCGATCTTGCTTTCTATGCCGATCTCCAAAACTACTTTTTCGTTGTTGTTTTGCCGGAGGTGATACACAATATGGCTGGAGCCGAAATCAATGCCTTTGTGGCGGTATTCGTAGCGATCCATACAAGCGGGATCGTATTCAAGGTAAACGGTATTTGCATTTGCAGTGAAAAAGAGACAAATGCCTGCCAGGAATGAAAAGAATTTAGTCGCTCTCATTGGTAGTTTATTTTGTGTTTCCAAGTGTAAACTTTTGAATTAAAAATTAAATACTTCAACAAACGAATTTGTTCTAAGGCGATTAAGGTATCGCAAATATTACTTTTTTCCAAAAAATGTAACAAAATTGATGTTAAAGCACCTTATAAATATTTATCCCGAGTTGCGGATAATCCAATTGAAACGGAGAATTTTGTGAGAAATCTATGATTTCGATGCAAAATTGGACGATTTCAGTTGGATTTAAAATTATCCGCAACTTGAATTATTTAATGGCCTTGCAAATATAGGCATTTAAATACCAACATTTTACAAATTACTTTTTAAGTTATTGTTGAGTTTTGCGTTGTCTTCGACAGGAGGGTAAAACGCTTTGTAACCGCAATAATTTAGTTTGTTAAAAAATTGTGCCGAAACACTGGAAACGCCAATAAGCCCGGTTAAAACCTGTTCGTTTTCAACTACCAACTCAATGGATTCTATATGCCGCAGGTTTAAAAACGCGTTTCCATGCCAAATGAAATAAACCGTGGCAATCCCACGCGGATGCCCTGTGGTCTGCGGCTTACGATATTCCGGTTGTCGGTGATGTTTTTCACGGCGAAAATAAACCGGGTATCTATTTTTTTAGCGAGGTACTGCAAGTTTCCATCAAGGGTAAAATAAGCATCTATAAGCCCGGTTTGGCCATTGCCGGAGGGAATCACGGTGTTGAGTTCATCGGTGAATTGCTCTCCGATGTAATTCCCCGTCAGGTTGAAGCTCAAACCAAAGGGCATGACTGTATAAATGGTGCTTGAAAGCAGGAGTTCAGGAGAATAGGGCGTCCGGTTATCTTTGATATTTATAGCCTCCCCGTTAATATCTTTAAACCGGTCTTTGTTGTAAAAAGCATCTACATAAGTAAAACTTCCCGACCAGCCCAGTGTATAGCTTTCGGGAAGAAACAATTTCCCGGCCTGAAGGTCGAATCCAAACTCAACACCTTGGTGAAGGGTATTGCCGCCGTTGACAACCCCGGAACCGCTGCCACCGGAAGACTCGGAGATAGGAATGACCTGGTTGGAAAAATCCATGTGAAAACCAGTGATCTCAAATGTCAGGAGTTCTTTTATATTGGCACGCAGCCCAATTTCGCTATTCCAACTCAGTTCAGGATCGAGGTTGTAAACCACGCCGTTCACAGCGATGGCATCCTGAACCCTCGGCGGCGCAAATCCCCGGTGAATACCTCCGAAGATCACGAGGCTGTTGTTGAGGGTATAATCAATGCCGATTCCGGGGATCAGTTGCGTTGCAAGGTCGTTAGAAACGATACTCGTATCAATCTGGTTGGCGCGGATGATATCGCGTTGGTAATCATAGAATTCCGACCTGACGCCGGCAGTGAGGTTGATTGATTGGTTGATTTCAATGCGATTTTGCAAAAAAAGGCTGAATGATCTGCCTGTCCTGATCTCGTCACTGATCAGGCTCCCGGAGGCCGCGTCGGATTTTCTTCCGTTCACTCTTTGCTCAAAAGCTCTTTCAAACATATATCTGATTCCCGCGTCAAGTTTATTACTCAAATTGCCGACCTGGTATCTTGCCGAAAGTCTGGATTCTACACCCGCAACTTCAAACTGGCGATTCCGGTGGCCGTTTTGGTCGCGCATATAAATCGCGCCGTTTGCAATTGTTGTATCTCCCCAGATCACGCCGGTCATATTGGAAGTTGGGGCATAACTGAAATCCTGCCGCCGCCAGTTGCGAGCCGTTGAATAAGCAAATGCGCTGGTGTTGAGTTTCAATTTTTCATTCCATTTGTATTCATGGACGATGCTCGTGGAAATCCGGCGAACGTCCAGCTCGTCATCGGGCGCAAGTACCTGGTAGTCCATTCCTCCGGCTTCGTACATGGGTTGCGTCAATCCTACATAAGTCGAGTTGCTCAGTTCATCATAAAATCCCAGCTTCAGGCCGATTTTAGATTTGTTGCTCAATGCAAAATTGATTTTCCCGACCAGGTTGTTTATGGTAAAATTCGTCGGCCCGATCTCGTCGGCTTGTTTTCTAAGGTAAGTGACGTGATAGCCGGTGTTGCCGACAGTGTTGCCGTAAGACAGCAAGCCACTGAACAGATTTCCCTGTCCGCCCATGAGTTTTACACGGCCTTCGCTTTGCTTCGGCGGATCGGCAGAAATGTAATTGATGACCCCTCCAATGGTTTGGGGGCCAAACAGGATCTGTCCGCTGCCCTTTAGCACTTCCACGGATTCCATGCGGTCCATCGTCGGTGTGTAGTAAAGTTGTGGCTCACCATAAGGATTCAGCGAAACGGGGATGCCATCTTCCAGCACAAGGATTTTGCTGCTTCGGTCGGGGTCCAGCCCGCGAATGCCGATGTTTGCCCGCAAACCGAGACCCTCTTCATCGACGACATGAACGCCGGGGACGGTGCGGAAAACTTCGTTGCCGCTCAATGCCTGGAGGTTTTCGATCTTTTGAGTATTTATAAATGTGGCGGAGCCGGGAACGCCACTCATCAGGCGGGGCTTTTCACCCAACACATTTACAACCGGCATTTCGTACATTAATAATACGTTTTTCAGGCTATCGTTTTGCACAGAATGTTGACTGTCTTGTGCTGAAATCAATGTGTAGCAGAATAAGAAAAGGGTAAAAAAGGGTATTTTCATTATGATTGGATTTTGTTAAGCTGGATTTAGTCTAAATAATAAATTCAAACCCAAAAATAGTCCGGTGTTTTTGCATGGACAATACCCAAATATTAAGTCGGGATCACGAATATTAGTTAGGAATACCTAAGATTAGGTATGGAAGAGTCTTTGGCGATGATGCCGTGATTCAGGGCGTAAATGACCAGTTCGGAGGTGGAACCCAGCCCTAGTTTTTTCATTATATTTTTGCGGTGTGTATAGACGGTATGTGTGCTGAGGTTGAGGGTGTGAGCGATTTCTTTGGCAATTTTACCGGCAGCGACCAGCCTGACGATTTGCATTTCGCGGAGCGTGAGGGGAGTAGGGGAGCAGTCGCCGTTGTCTTCCGGGGAAAAGGATTTTTCAAGAATATAATTCAAAACATTATTGCAAAAAAACTTTTCACCTTTTGAAGTCGCTCTGATCGCATTTAGAATTTCCTGCTGATCGCATTGTTTGGTCAGAAAACTGTTCACGCCAAGTTCCAGGACTTTATAAATGTTGTTTTTATTATTGTCGGAACTGATGATGAGGATCTTCGTCTTTGGCGACAACTTGTTGATTTTCAAAATTGTTTCTACCCCAAATGAATCTGGCTGGTTGTAATCGATGATAATTATGTCGGGCCTTTTTGTTTTTAAAAAATCCTCCAGGTCGTTTTCGTTTTGCACTTCACCGCATAAAATGAAATCTGGCATTTTGCCGATCAGGTTTTTTAAGCCTAGTCTTATCAGGTATTGAGAATCCGCAATGAGGATTGTGGTAAATTCCATTTTTTCTCGGATCAATGTAGATTTAGTCTAAATAATGATCTGCGAATATACTTTCATCTGACATTAAATCAAAGTAATGGTGGTCATTCTCATGTAAAAAAGAGGTTGGGTTTTCACAATCGCTTTAAAATGGACTTATTGCTTCGTGTATTGAGTGGTTTGTGATGTAACCACAAAAGAATCAAAAGGGAACAAAAGGGAAAAACTATTGTGCCTGCCTGTTGGCAGACAGGTTCTTTTGTTCTCTTTTGTGGCCTGCCACTGCCTGCCACGCTACAAGCGAGGCCCGTGGCGTGGTTCAAAAAAAAACCATAAAGTGTGTCCCGACAAGAATGATGCAGTAAAGGTTTCACGCCATCCTTAAAAGTATTATGCTTCCTTGGCCCGATGCTGAATAGTTACATTGATTCTTTAACAAAAACCTGGGATCAAAGCAGGTTATTGTTTTACGATTTTCACGTTCGTACTTTTCTCCTCGCTCCTGATTTTCAAAAAATATACGCCTGTCGGGAAGTGCGCAATAGTAAAATATTCAGGATAAAAAGTATGGTTCTAAACATAGCTTCAGAATTTTGGTAAGGCCAACAAAGTACAAAAAATAATGCAAGTTTTGTAGCTAAATCAGGTAAATGATTGATTGACTATTTGCATGTTTATATACGCGACACCGTATAAACCCCGACCCCGACACCCTGTGTCTGGTGGCGGGCCTGCCCGACCGACGTCAAGCGGGCGGGTTTATCCGTAAACAAGTATAAATAAATTACACTTCAGTAAAATTTAACCTGCAAATTGTTTTGTTTAAACAAAACAGTTTCCTACCTTCATCGCCTACGCTGCTCAGGTGTTATTTTACCTCCCGCAACTACTACTTCTTTTTAAAATTATTTTTCAACTTAAAATTTCAAAACAATGAAAAATCCAATCCCGCAAGCCACTAAATTTCAAACGGAAACAAATTCTTCTCCGTATCAATTACACCCTTATGGATACTTTCTATACCTCCCATGCCTCCTCCACCATCGGGCGCTTTACCGCAGTGGAAGCGGACATCCATGCGCTTTTCAAGCCGGACACCGGTTCGACAGGACAATTACAGGATTATTATGAACTGATATCGGAGCAAATGGAGGACATGACGCTGATAGACAGCCTGCTGCAAACGGCTTCCGGGCAGGATAGCCTTGATTTGCTTGTCCGCCGGGAAAATGCACTCGATTCTATTGGAAACCTGTCGCAGGCAAACAGCGCCCTGGCGAAGTCCGTGCTCCAGGCCCGCAGCGCCGCCGCCAACAGCATTATCGTCGATAACAACGCCATAACCGCGACGGATATCTGGGAGCAAAACGAGAAGACGGTGAACCACATCTTCCTCAATACCGTCGCCAAAGGCATCCCCTTCAACGACACGCAGTTCAACCTTCTCATGGCCATTGCCGAGCAATGCCCATATCAAGGCGGAACGGCGGTGTTCCGGGCAAGAGCCTTGCTGGAAATTGAAGTGGATGATGAAACGGCTTGCAGCCAGACGGAAAGCCAGGCGCTTATGATGCCCCCGGTAAATAATCAGGCGGTTTCCACGCCCAAGTCTATATTGTTGTATCCCAACCCTGCCGACAATACAGTGACAGTGAAGATGCTCACAGAAAACGAAGCGGAGTTGGAACTTTCGATTTACAATCTTTATGGTCAAACAGTAGCAAGGCACAAGCTACAGGAAGGTACCATCGGATATTCGTTTGACACAAGCATGCTTCCACAAGGTTTATATCTTGTGAGAGTCATGCAGGGAAAGGAGGCGATTTTCACAACAAGGCTTGTAATCGCCAGATAAACTCAAACATCGAAGCTCCGGCAGGATTCCGCCTGCCGGGGCTTTTCATCTTCAATTTAAACCAATGAAAAAAATACTGCTTTTTCAAATATGTCTTCTTCCTGCTTTTTTATCTTCTGCACAGATGTACGATGCGCTATGGCTCTATGGGGCGGATTATGGTTCCGGCGATCCCAATTGGGGTACCTCTGTCCTCGATTTTACTACTGAGCCTCCCTCTGCGTATGAACATGAGCGGGAGATGAACCTCGACGTGACGGTGGCGAGCATCTGCGACAGCACGGGGAACCTATTAGACTTGTACGGGTTTAAAGAATAACATTTTATGTAAATTTAC
>CAZKDA010000046.1:0-25597 GCA_964551455.1 uncultured Saprospiraceae bacterium | reverse complement strand
ATTTATCCCCATGAAGGGAGCAGCGGGCTGGCAACTGAGCAATGCCCAGATATTCAGCTTTGCTGCGCACAAAGCCAGCCTGGATATTTTCGATGACGCGGGTATGGATGCTTTGCGCAAAAAGAGTGAGCTAATGACCGGATTCATGGAGTATCTCATCAGTGAAGCCAATCGTTCGGGTTATCATTTCAACATCATCACGCCAAAAACCCCAAAAGACAGAGGCTGCCAATTGTCAATCATCACCGATGAATCAGGTCGTGAATTGTATAAACATTTGATGAATAATGGCGTGATCGCCGACTGGCGGGAGGATAATCTGTTTGGCAAAAACGCAGGCGTGATCCGCGTGGCGCCCGTTCCGCTTTACAACAGCTTCGAAGATGTGTTCAGGTTTGTGGAAATGATGAAAAGGTAAATTGCCGGAGTAAAAACTTCAGTCTTCGACAATTTCAAATGTTTTTTCAACTTCAACAAATTCTCCCTTTTCCTGGACGATGGCTACGATAGTAAATGTACCGCCGGCTTTCACTTTGTTCACCAGCTTCGCCATTGCATCATCAATTGTGCACTTACTTTTTTCCTGTAAAAAAGTGTTTTTCCGTTCGTAGGTAAAGATCAATTCGGTGCAATACAGATCGTTGCCATCCTGGTTGCGAACCCTGATCTTTTTATCCACATTATTTTGCAACTGCTTTGCGGAAATGCGTTTGGCGGCAAGCCCGCCCCAATTGATCTGATAGACCGATGATTTGTCGAACTGATCGTCTTTCAGATAAAAATGAATGGGGATATGCAACTGGACTTTTACAGGCTTTCCGTCATTTACTGCCGGCTCCCATCGAGGCATACTCCGAATGACGCGGAGCGCTTCTTTTTCACAAGCCTCATCAATTCCTTTCAGTAAAAAAGCGTGAGAAACCAAGCCATTTTCATTGATCTCGAAAGCGGCATACACGGTTCCCTCGATTCCGGAAGTTGTTGCGGATGGCGGAAATTCCAGGTTGTTGGCGATATATTTTACGATGGACTGGTTGGAGCAATTACGTTTTTCAGGAGAGCCATTTGCCAAATGCCCGCATCCGGGAAAATAAGGCATTTGTTCCACTTCGGGTTGTTCGGTGATTTCCGATTGAGCCAAAGCATAGCTTGAAAACAGTGCGAGAAAGGCTACAAAAATGTAATTTTTTATCATAGGATTTTAAACGCTGTAAATTTGGATTATGATTAACACACAACTTGTTCCGTCATCGGCATCAACTTTTTGCGACAAAAGCGTGTTTAAAAAAACTTTACGTTTCAACTTAAAAAAAAGGTGCCATAATGTGGAAAACAGAAGGAGGAAAAGCGAAAATTAAACGTATGTTTTAAATTTTATATTATAAAGAAAATTCATAAAAATGTCGAGGCTGATCATATTTGATTGCGATGGTGTATTGGTCGATAGCGAGCCTTTGTCGAATCAGGTTATTGCGGAAATTCTGTGTGAGATCGGCATCCCGATGACCACAAAAGAGGCCATCGGCTTGTTTGCCGGCGGCTCGTTAAAAAGGGTCGGTGATTTTGTGTTTTCCAAAACCGGACAGGTGCTTTCTTCGGAATACATAGCGATGTACCGGCGACGGAGTTTTGCATTGTTCAGGGAGGCTTTGCAACCCATACCCGGCGTGCAGGAAGCTCTGGAAAACATCCCGTTTTCAAAGTGTGTGGCTTCAAACGGCCCTTTGCAAAAGATGCAACTCAACCTTGGGATCACAGGCCTTGCTTCTTATTTCGGGGAACATCTTTTCAGCGCCTACGAAGTGGGACATTGGAAACCCGATCCACGATTGTTTTTGCATGCAGCAGAAAAAATGGGCTTTGATCCCTCCGATTGCATCGTCATTGAAGACAGCATTCATGGCGTCCGCGCAGCCAAATCTGCTGGTATGAAGGTGTTGGGTTTTAGCAATCCGGCTCACGAAAATCAATTGAAAAGGGAAGATATCCCGCTGTTTCACACCATGGCCGATCTAGCGGAAATTTTGAATGAATAATAAAACAGGAATTGTGCAACAGGGAATTAAGGCCATTTGCGTGGTACTCACCGGGCAGGCTCAAGTTCTTAAAAAAAAGTTAAGGCAAATACAATAATTGCATTTATATTCTTGTTCTAAAACTGAATTTTTCAACATAGAAAATTTATTCCTTCACCTTTTAAAAATGCTTAGATGGATCAAAAATTTACAAAAAATCATTTACTCAAATTTATCTACAAAGAAACCAATGCCGCCGAAACGCTGGCTATCAACGAGGCGCTGAACAGTGACTTTGAGTTGTTGGAAAAGTACCACGACCTGCTTCAGGGGTATCACCAACTTCCCAAAGTAAAATTCAACCCCTCCGATGCTGCCCTCCAACGCATCATGCGCCATAGCAAGCGAACTTCGGTAGAGCCACAGCACTAACACACTTTGGAACAAGACTCAGCCCTTATCTGCGTTCAGCATTTAAGGGCTTTTTTTTCTGCTCAATCGTGCAGAGATCGACCAACTTTCGAGCATCAACAACCTTCCTAAGATCGTAATACTGAGCAAAATAGGTTTCAGTCATTTCCCAAAAGAATTTAGCTGCATGGCCTCGAATTTCTCTAAAAGTGGTTAGAGCTATTGGCTTCTCTGTTATCACAACCGCAAAACGCAAAGTCATTTTGCTATCTGATAACAGTATCTTCCGTTTAGGTAAAAATATTGCTGAAAATATTGGCTCAAATTGCTACCTTACACCTTTCATCACATAGGTCTTACATCAGCTCTTAATGTTATGCTTGATACGCTCACAAAATATCAAAAAACCGGAAACTCGACCTTTGCTTTGACCATAATGATTCCCACCTGGAACAATCTCAAGTATTTAAAAAATTGTATAAAGAGTTTACAGAAAAATTCAACCCATAAAATCCAAATTATCGTAATTGTAAACGAAGGAAAAGACGGCACAAAAGAATGGCTGGAAAAACAAAACGATATAGATTTTATTCATTCTCCGTCAAATTTAGGTATTTGCTATGGCTTGAATTGCGTCAGGTCAATGGTGAGATCCGAGTATTTGGTTTATGTAAATGATGACATGTATTTGCTTCCAAACTGGGACGTTGTCATCCTGAAGGAAATTGAAGCCATTGGCAGCAAAAATTTTATGTTATCCTGTACAGCGATCGAACCAATTGACACAGGGAACCCTTGCGTTGTAGTTAAAGACTTTGGGCTGGATATTGAGCATTTCGACGAAGAGCGGCTGCTAAAGGAATATAAAAATCTATATACCAATGATTGGAATGGAAGTACCTGGCCGCCTACAATAGTGCATGTCGATTTATGGGATTTGGTCGGTGGTTTGAGCATTGAGTTCAGCCCCGGCATGTATTCTGATCCGGATTTTTCAAAAAAACTTTATGAAGCGGGCGTAAGAAATTTTAAAGGATTAGGAAACAGCATGGTTTACCATTTTGTTTCAAAGTCAACGAAGCGAATTAAAAAAAACCGTGGCAAAAGAACCTTTCTCTTAAAGTGGGGGATTACAAGCAGAACTTTTTCTGAAAAGTTCCTTAAAAAAGGCAAAGTTTACAATGGAGAAATCGAAACGATTAAGCTGGACAAGAAAAGCGTTTTGATCAATAAACTAAAAAAAATAATAAGCTGTTGACAACCTCTGCTTGTATTCCTTGTATAAAAAAGAAGAACCTGAAAGCCTCAATCTGAAAAAGCTGTCGGCACTCAAATAAAACATATACTGCCGGCATTTCTATTTTCTCTGAAGAACGGGTATAGCCAACTGCACACCTTGTCGTATTTGCTTTGTCTCGTTTTTAGCCAGGCGATTTGTCAAATCCTGAGTTTAATTTGATCTTCCGACAAAATCATATTTTGGGATACTTCCAGGAAGTGTTAACTTGTGCAAGTTTTCACAATGCAGAAAAAAACATTTTTTTTAAGAATTTGAAATAAGGCTTGCTTTTAAAAAACAAAAAGTTTAGTTTTGTTTTTAATTTAAAAAAAATGTTGAAAAAAATATTTGTGCTGCCATCAAATAAAACAGCATATCTTCCGTAAACCGCTAAAAAACTTTAAATATGTCAAAAGATAACGACGCAAGACAAAAAGCGCTCCAACTGGCAGTTGCTAACTTAGAGAAAACCTACGGTAAGGGCATCGTCATGAAACTCGGAGATAAACAAGTAGTCGAGATTGACACCATTCCTACGGGATCCTTAGGCCTTGATATTGCGCTGGGAATCAACGGTCTTCCAAAAGGCAGGGTTGTAGAAATTTACGGCCCTGAATCTTCCGGGAAAACAACATTGGCCATACATGCCATTGCAGAGTGCCAGAAAAGAGGCGGTACCGCAGCTTTTATTGACGCCGAGCATGCCTTTGATCGTTTTTATGCCACAGCCCTGGGAGTTGATACAGAAAACCTGCTGATCTCCCAGCCAGATAATGGCGAGCAGGCTTTAGAAATCGCGGAAAACCTGATCCGCTCAAGTGCCATCGATATCATCGTGATCGATTCGGTGGCAGCGCTTGTGCCACGAAGTGAGATCGAAGGCGAAATGGGCGACTCCAAAATGGGCCTTCAGGCCAGGCTGATGTCTCAGGCAATGCGAAAACTTACAGGCACGATTGGTCGCACCGGATGCTGCTGCATTTTTATCAACCAGTTGAGAGATAAAATAGGCGTTATGTTCGGAAACCCTGAAACCACCACCGGCGGTAATGCTTTGAAATTTTATGCCTCCATCCGCCTCGACATCCGCAAGTCCGGCTCCGCAATAAAAGATAAAGATGGAAACGTCATCGGAAACCACGTGAAGGTTAAAGTGGTAAAAAATAAATTGGCTCCGCCATTCCGGGTAGCGGAATTCGACATTACTTTTGGTGTTGGTATTTCCAAATCGGGAGAAATTGTGGATCTGGGCGTCGATCACGATGTGATCGAAAAAAGTGGCGCCTGGTACAGCTATAACGGAACTAAAATTGCCCAGGGACGCGAAAGCGCAAAACAGTTTTTCGAAGACAATCCCGAAGTGGCTTTAGAGGTTGAAAACAAGATCAAAGTGGCCATCACAGGCAGCAGCAGCAAAAGAACAGAGGTTGGAGCCGGTGCAGCAGCAAAAGTCAAAGACAACGGAGAATCTGATGATTGAGGAGTAACCAAAAGACAAAAAAAAGCCCGCGCTCAAGTTTTTGAGTGCGGGCTTTTTTTTTCACCTGTTTTTATTTTTCAGGGATCATTGCCATTCAAGAGTATTGATCAGGTGCATAATATCCGTTTTCACAAATTCGACCACAGGTTTCAAAGAATCAGGCCTCGACTGCGTGTTGAAATACAAAGCGCCGCGTAAAAAATGCGTTGTGGAATCCGTAAGGTAAAATTGGAAAGGAGAAGCGACCGGCCCTTCAAGATTAAAAACAATGCCGCCCGTTCCGTCGGGTTTTTTTATAACGAGGTCGTCGATATAGTTTGCTTTGAGGTTATGCTTATTGGCCATTGTAAATGCGTCGCTGGTCAATTTATCGAAGCTGTTTTTTTCATCAATAGGATAATAGCTGCAATGGACCCGCGCATCAAAATCCGGGATATACAGATCAAACCAACAAGGGTGAACAGGTATTTCATCAAAGAATAATGTATCCTGTTCCACAACGGAATACACAGGTTGCTCAAAAGTAAATTGACAATAATCAACAGAAAATGGGACGTAGGCCTTTTCGGGGAATTCGACCTTGGGGAAACCTCTTGGCTTGGGGCTGTAAACCACATCTTCACAAGCCTGGAAAAGGATGCACAAAAAAATCAGCAATATTCTCGGATTCATAGAAATCTGGTAAAATGTGATTCAATCTTCGGGCAATGTGATCAGGATTTGTTTGATCCGCCGGTTATCTACAGAAATGATCTTGAAATGGTAGTCATTGTAGCTGATCTCAGAGTCAACTTTGGGGATCTGGCCGACAAGTTCTAAAAATAAACCGGCAACCGAATCTGCATCGCCTTTCACTTCATCAAACGTATTGGTGTCGATGCCGATTATACGGCAAACATCGTTGAGCAGGGTTTTGCCTTCAAAAATATAATTGTGTTCATCAATTTTTTTGTACTCCAGTTCAATTTCGTCATCAAACTCTTCTTTGATCTCACCGACCACTTCTTCCATAATGTCTTCCAGCGTGACGATACCGGAGCTTCCCCCAAACTCATCGACAACAATGGCAATATGCAACCTTTCTTTTTGAAATTCCCTCAACAGAATGTCGATCTTTTTAGCTTCCGGTACATACATTACATTTGTGCGGATCAGCGATTGCCATTCAAATTCAGGGCTTTCATGCAGGTGCCCCAGCAAATCTTTTGCGTAAAGCAATCCGGTTATATTGTCAAAATCCTTATCATAAACCGGAATTCTCGAGAACCCAGAGTTTTTTACTACGTCCAGTAATTCTTTGTAAGAAATCCTAAAATCAACGGCAATGACATCCACCCTAGGCACCATGATCTGTTTTACTGCAATATCCCCGAACTTCACAATTCCTTTCAAAATATCGATCTCATGTTCGGCATGTTTATCCTTTTTAACGGAAAGCTCTATTGCCTGCCCGATATCTTCTTTTCTATTCATGCCTTTTCCATTGCCTGAACCGCCCAGGCTTTTTTCAATCATATACGTGCCGCTAACCAGTAATTGGCTCAATGGATGGAACAGCCGGATGGAAAACAACAAGATGCCAGACAAAAATTTCGCAAGTCGAACACTGTTCATTTTCGCGTAAATTTTGGGAATGACTTCGCCGAACAATACCAGCAAAAACGTCACTCCTGCGATCATTATGATAAAATAGATCAGGCTGGAAAGCCGGTCAACGTCCATTGAAATACCCGTGAATTGGATGATCTGCTCTGACCAGAATGCCGTAAAATTCCAGTTGAGGAGGTTTTTAAAGATAAAATGCGACAGGACCACGATGGCAATATTGATGATGTTGTTGGCGATCAGGATAGTAGCCAACAACTTTTGCGGAGATTCCCGGAGCAACAATATCCGCTGCGTCACTGAGGAATTTTCCTGAGTGATCTTTTCGAGATCATTTACGGAAAGTGAAAAAAATGCAATCTCCGAACTCGATATCAATGCTGAACACACCAGCAAAAAGATTACCGCCAAAATAGCAACGGATATTCCGGGGGGAGTTGCTATTAAAGAAAGGAAGATAAAAAAAAGTTGAAAATAATGATTACCAGGTTCAGATTCCAAATCAGGAAAAATATTGTAAAACAATAATGGATTACGAAAGCCTGTTGTCAGAGTTTCAAATTCACATCAGGCTTTCGCATCTGTTTTTTAAAACGGAAGATCATCGGTTTCGTTCGTATTTTCAGCAACAGATTCGTGCCTTGCGGATTTTGAAGTATCGGCTTCTGGCTCCTCTACTTTTCTGCTATCCGAAGCACTATAGCTACTGTCACCGCTTTCTTTGCGATCGAGCAGTTTGAGTTGGTTGGCAACCACTTCGGTGATATAACGATCCACGCCATCTTTGTCCTGGTATTTCCTGTGGGTCAATTTGCCTTCGATGAAAACCAGTCTGCCTTTCGCCAGATATTTTTCAGCGCGTTCAGCCAGTTGCCGCCACATCACTATATCATGCCATTCGGTCAGGTTTTGCCATTCCCCGCTTTTGTCTTTGTAGCTTTCATTTGTGGCAATGGAGAACTTTGCAACAACAGCGCCGTTGTCGAGCCTTCTGATTTCGGGATCGCGCCCCAAATGTCCGATCAATATTACTTTGTTTACCATTTTTTCTATTTTCTAATTTAGGAAGAGTGATTTTAATAAAAACAGGAAAATTGCCCTGCCCTGATTTGCTTAACTCCGATAAAACTATTGAAATTAAAAGGTTTTAAGCGATTTCTAAAGTTAAGGAATTATCCCTTAAATACCAATCTATGTTTTTTGAAAATGCAAATTTACGAAGCGCATGCCGGGTTACAATTTTATAATTGCCATTTTTGATAAAATTCTGAAGATCGGCTTCGATTTCAAAAAACCGGGACACGATCTTCTGGTGGGTCAGTTGCTGAACGAAAGGTTTTGATAAAGATAGAATTGAGCAATCACCCGAAAATACGTCCTTCTTTGCAATTTTGAGTATTTCTCGGGGCGATAGTAAAGCTTCGGATTCTACCAAAGGAAATTCATACAGATTTTGCCAAATATCTTTTGCAGTTCTTTTATGGATGACCACTTTTTCTCCGGTAATTAACACCAGGTAATTGAAATACCGCGTTTTTCTCGCCCGCTTTTTTGACTTCACCGGAAGCGAATCAATTTTATCGTTTTGATAAGCATAACAACGATCGTTAAACGGACAGTTTGTACAATCCGGAGATTTTGGCGTGCATTGTATAGCGCCGAAATCCAGGATCGCCTGGTTGTAATTTGCGGGGTTATTTTTGTCCAGAAGTTCATTCGCCAGGGTAGAAAATTTTCGCTTTCCACCGCTGCTACCCACCGGGTCGTCGATGCCGAAAATCCGGGCTAAAACCCGGTAAACATTTCCATCGACCACTGCATGCGGCAGTCCGAATGCAAAGGATGCGACCGCAGCCGCCGTATATGCGCCGACGCCTTTCAACTTGAGGATTTCGGAATAAGAATCCGGGAAAACGCCCTTGAGTTCTTCAGCTATGAAATTTGCTGTTCGATGCAGATTTTTCGCACGAGAATAATATCCCAGCCCTTGCCAGAGCTTCATCACCTCATCTTCGGGAGTCTTCGCCAGCGCTTCAATTGAAGGGTATTTATTTTTAAACCGCAGGTAATAAGGCATGCCTTGTTCTACGCGGGTTTGTTGCAAAATGACTTCCGACAACCAAATGAGATAAGGATCCTTTTCAGATTTCCAGGGCATGGGGCGCCGCTCCGGCAGGTACCATTCCATTAATGTTTTTGCAAACTGATCTTTTTCCACTGAAATATTCATTGGCCGATGTTTTCAAAAAAAATACCGGCTGCAAATTTACATCTGCTGCCGGTATTTTTAGTGTGAAGCCTGGTTGATTCAGCTTCTTTTCTCTTTCACATGGTTTCGAAATTCATCGATACCCTCGTAACGTTTACCAATTAATTCTTTCAATTCCTTGCGAGCAAAGAATATCCGGCTCTTTACGGTTCCGAGCGGCAACTCGAGATGATCCGCGATCTCCTGGTACTTATACCCCTGATAGTGCATCAGGAACGGAATCCTTATATTTTCTTCCAGGTTATCAACCATAGTAATAATTTCCTTCATCATAATATTGGATTCAGCGCTATTGGAAATGACCACTTTGCCTGAATTCAAATAAAACAGATTTTCGGAAGAATCCATAATCGTGTTAGTCTTTACTTTTTTACGATAATTATTGATAAAAATATTTTTCATGATCGTAAAAAGCCATGCCTTGAGGTTGGTTCCTTCGCGGAATTTGTCGCGATTGGTCATTGCGCGGTAAGCGGTTTCCTGGAACAGGTCTTTGGCATCCTCCACGTTCTTGGTCAGATTGTAGGCAAAGGCATGAAGTAAGGAAGACATATTTTTAAATTGGCTATAAAATTCGACTGTTGACATTGGTTCAAAATTTATGTGATTTGAAAGGATTTTTTGATTTCGATAAAGATAGTAAAAAGTTAAACAAAAACAAATTTTGTATTAAACGTTTTGAAGCTAAAAAATAGTATTTGAAATGTAAATGTTAATAGTTCAAATCACATTTTATTGATAGTTAGATGTTTATGAAAAAGAGGTTGATTTTTTACAAAATTTTTAACTTTCAGAAAAAAATGAAATTTAAGTCGGGTGGAGGACAATTTTTTGTGTAGTGAATTTGGATTGAAAAAATATGATAGTACGCTGCTTCTCGCGGAATATTTTTTCGGTTGGCTATCCGCTACTTTTGAGCATTTTGGATCAGAAAAATCGCAATGACGCCGAAAATAAAATTGGGTATCCAGACGCCGAAAATAGCCGGTAGGCTTTCGTTGGTGGAAAAGGTGTTGGAAAATTTTGAAAGAAAAATATACGCCGCTCCCAAACCGATTCCCACCGCCAGGTGTAATCCCATACCGCCACGAACTTTTCTCCCGGCTACCGTCATACCGATCAATGTAAGGATGATGATGGAAACCGGCTCCGAAGTTCGCTTGTGAAATTGTACTTCATAAATTTTTGTATTGCCTGAACCCCTTTTCTTCTGGTTGTCGATATATTCGAGCAATTCGGGTGTGTCCATCATTTCCTTTTGATCGATGTATTCTACGAAGTCAGATGGCGTAATATTGAGCGTAGTATCGAGAGGGTTTGTTTTTTCAACACGCAGCGTTTCATTGAGGCCGTCAAAGGTGCGTATTTCATAGTTGCTCAGACGCCAGTTATTGGGCGGCCCAAGCCACTGCGCCGATCTCGATTTCAACATGAAGGTGAGGTCGTTGTCAACAAATTTTTTTATTTGAATATCGCGGGCGGTGGAATCCTGTTTGCGGTAATATTTTATGTAGGCAACCGTTTGCGGCTCTAAGAACATGTGGACATCGCTGGTCTTCCCCTTGTCGTTATGCTTCCAGATATAGGTATGTTGAAAATCAAAGTGTTTTTTATTGCCGAGCGGAATAAAATAGTGATTTCCGACAAGGTGTAAAATACACAAAAAGCCACTGGCGAGAAGATACGGAAACATCAGGCGGCGGAAACTGACCCCTGCGTTGAGAATTGAGATGATCTCGGAATTGTAGGCGAGCCTGGAGGTAAAAAAGATGACGGCGATCAGGGCATAAAGCGGGAACAACAACCCGTTGATCCACATGATCCAGTTTAAATAATAAACAAATATGATCTCAAAAAGCTTTACGTCTTCTTTGACCAACTCATCCACCCGGTCGCTGAAATCAATGATGATCGAGATCATGGTGAAGATGAGCATCGTAAAGAAAAAAGTGGATAAGTACTTTTTAATGATGTATATGTCTATTTTTTTGATCATAAAAAATTTATACAAACTCATTACTGTTAGCGCCGTTGCTGCATTCTAACGACCATTTCTTCTTTCCATTGTAAAAAGTCGCCTGCTAAAATATGCTTCCTGGCTTCCCCTACCAGCCACAAGTAAAAAGTTAGATTATGCAAGCTCGCTATCTGTGCACCAAGCAATTCTTTGGTATGTAAAAGATGACGCAGGTAAGCTTTGTTGTAATAACGGCTCGACAAACAAGGGCTTTCAGAATCGATGGAGCTAAAATCATCTTTCCATTTGGCGTTTTTCATATTCAAAATGCCATCGGCAGTATATAAATGGCCGTGGCGGGCATTGCGGGTGGGGATCACACAATCGAACATATCAACCCCAAGCGCGATGCATTCCAACAAATCGGCCGGAGTACCTACCCCCATGAGATAGCGAGGTTTATTTTTTGGCAAAATGTTACAAACCAACTCGGTTATTTCATACATCTTTTCAGTGGGTTCGCCGGTAGAAAGCCCTCCGATCGCATTGGCAGGCCTTTCATAAGATACAATGGTTTCGGCGGATATTTTCCGCAAATCTTTGTAAGTGCTGCCTTGTACAATGGGCACCAGAGTTTGTTCATAACCATACAAATTCTCCGTGTTGTCAAAATGATCGCAACATCGCTTCAGCCACCGGTGCGTCAAATCCATCGAATCCTTTGCGTATTTGTATTCACAAGGGTAAGGTGTGCATTCATCGAAAGCCATAATGATGTCAGCACCGATCTTTCGTTGAATATCCATTGCCCTTTCCGGGCTGAAAAAATGACTCGATCCGTCGATATGCGACTGGAAAACAACGCCTTCTTCCGTGATCTTGCGCCGACTGCTCAACGAATAAACCTGGTAACCTCCGCTGTCGGTGAGTGTAGGCCGCTGCCAGTTGATGAACTGATGAAGGCCACCGGCATTATTCAAGACTTCAGTTCCAGGCCTCAAATACAAATGATAAGTATTGCCGAGAATGATCTGTGCGCGGATCTCATTTTCCAATTCATATTGATGGACACCCTTTACGGTGGCGGCTGTGCCGACCGGCATAAAAACAGGAGTCTCGATAACCCCATGACCCGTTTCAATAATGCCAGATCTTGCGGATGTATTCGGATCAGAAGCCTGGATGGTAAATTTCATAAGGGCACAAATATAAGCACATTATGCCGTAAAGCGGTTGCTGTCAAGTTTTAGTAATACACCGATCAAAAGTGTAAACCCCAATATGGAGGAACCGCCGTAACTGATAAATGGCAAAGGGATACCAATAATGGGAACAAGCCCCATCGTCATAGCAATATTGATAAAAGAATGGAAGAAAATGATGCCGGCAACGCCATAAGCATAGTGGCGTGAAAAATCCGAGCGCTGTCTTTCGGCAAGCACTACGATGCGGTAAAGCAACAAAGCGATCAGGCTGATAACGCCGAAGGAGCCGATAAATCCCTGCTCTTCGCCGATCACACAAAAGATGAAATCAGTGGATTGTTCCGGCACGTAGTTCAGTTTGGTCATCGTTCCGTTTAAAAATCCTTTGCCGTCAAGACCGCCTGAACCAATCGTCATCTTTGATTGGATCACGTTGTACAAAGAACCTTGCGGATCGCATTTTGAAGGCTGAAGCCAGACGTTGAGCCGGTCTTGTTGATGCGGCTTCAACAGATTGTTGAATGTATAATTGGATGAAAATGCAATGAGGCCACCGATGGCGAGCAGTGAAAACAAGCGCACAATAAGCCCTGGCTTGCGATTTTGCCAAAGTATTATTGCAAAGGCCAGGAAGATCAAAAGATTGATAATGAACACCGGAAAGAAAAATTCCTGATACGCCGTATAAATCGTTGCTGCCAGCAAAACAGCAAAACTGATCAGCCAGTAAAAGGTGTTTTTCAAATTTAACATCATTACCAAAGTACTGAGCATTATAAGCCCCAACAAGATATGCAAGGGATCGAAAACCAGCCCAACAATCAGTAAAAAGAGCGCACTGAAGCTAACGATAAAAAAACTGGGGGAAAGCCCTTCGCGATAAAGCATGACCAGAAAAGAAAAAAATACGGTCGCCGAGCCAGCATCCGGCTGAAGCAGGATCAAAATAACCGGGATCAGGAAAATAATGAATGCAATGACCTGATGACGGTAGGTTCGGAGGTCTGTACTGTAAGTGCTTAAAAATGCAGAAAGCGCTACACAGACTGCAAATTTTGCAAATTCTGCGGGCTGAAGGGAAAACCCTCCCGGAAGATGATACCATGAAGTTGCGCCCTTGACTTTCGTTCCAAAAATCAATACTCCGATCAAAAAGAGAATGGCGAACCCATAAATCGGATAGGCAAATGTCCGCCAAAACTTCCAGTCGATAATGGAAGTCAGGAACAACATAATAAACGCAACTCCGATAAACAGCGTTTGTTTGCCGACACTGGTACTCAGATCAAAAATCGACAATGGCTTATCTTCATTATACCCGGAAGCGTAGATCATCATCCACCCAACCACGACCAATGCGATGTACAGCATAAAAGTCATCCAATCGACATTGACTCCTCCGTAGTTATCTCTTCTGCTCACGGCTCGTTCAGGTTTTTAAAACTTATTGGAAATCGATCAGTTCCTGTGGATTGATATTGTTGTCTTTTGCAGGGTATGCGCTGGGGTAGTGTTCTTTCAGTTGATACAACAGGCGAATGGCGTCGAGTTTGGCAATGAAAGCGCCTGCACGCAACCGGTAATAAGGTTTTGAATGCGTCCAGTCAATATTGATATCCGGGTACCTGAGCAGGAATTCGCTCCGCGCTTCTTCCATTTTTTGTCGATCGGTAGTGGCCATGATCTGGATCCGCCAGCCGTCTATCTGGTGTGTGGTTTTGTTTTTAGTGACAAAAGTTTCCATCATCTTGGCGATGGGAAAATCCTCTTTAATGCTGACATTTTGAGCATCTGCAAAACTCCCGAATACGATAGCGAGTGCAACAGTTGAAATCAGTTTTTTCATACGTTGAAAAATTATAAATTTTTTAACCGGGCATGAGCATTGCGAGCGCAGATGACGTACCAATGCGATCTGCTCCGGCATTGATAAGCGCTTCGGCTTGTTTTTTCGTTTTTATACCTCCGGATGCCTTGATCTTGATCTTGGGAGATAGGTTCGCCCGCAGAAAACGAATCACATCTTCGGTAGCGCCTTCGCCATTAAACCCCGTCGAAGTTTTGACAAAATCCACCCCTTTTTCATTACAAATATTACAAAGTTCTTTGATCTCCTCATTGGTCAGAAGGCCGGTTTCGAAAATGATCTTTAAAACCTTGCCTCGCAGGTGGGTGGCGATTGTGATGCTGTCAATGTCATTTTTCACGTGATTCCAGTTACCACTTTTTATGGCAGCAATGTTGACTACCACATCCAACTCATCGGCTTCATCGTTCATTGCCCGTTTTATCTCTTCGACTTTTGCCGATGTGGCGGAATACCCAAATGGAAAACCGATGACCGAACAAACTTTCACAGGCTCATCTTCCAAAAACCACGCGGCGTCTTTAATATAAAAAGGCGGAACACATACGGCTGCAAATTGATGCTCTACAGCTTCGGCACAAACTCTTTTGATGTCGTCGAGGGTACAATCCGGTTTCAGGATCGTGTGGTCAATCACGCTTGCAAAATTCATCGGGCTTCTTTTGTTCAATTGCTATAATCAGATAATCGACTATCCATAGAAGATCATTTTCAAAAATTAAAAGATCTTTGAACCGCAATATATTAAAAATACTGAATATCAGAATTGAAAAGCACGACCAATGGCCGGTCATACATTTTTAGCCGAAACTCAGGGCATGTTATCTGCCGTGGCAATGTTTGTATTTTTTCCCGCTACCACAGGGGCATGGGTCATTTCGTCCGATCTTCTTTTCAACTCTTTTGAACGTTTCAGGTTTTTGGCGGCCTCCCGCACCGGCGTTCTGTGCAGCAGTACGAGCAGCCATGTCTTCCCGCCGGTTGGTTTGAACGCGGCTGAGGTCGGTTTTTTGTTCCCGTGCTTCCTGAAGCGGCCTGCCGTCCTGTGCAACCAAGCCTCCTTTGGCAAGGTAAGAAGTCACTTGTTCATTGATCCGGTAGATCAACTGCTCGAACAATCCATAAGCCTCCATTTTATAAACGACCAGCGGATCTTTTTGCTCGAAGGAGGCAGCCTGCACGGAATCTTTCAATTCGTCCATCGAACGAAGGTGCTCTTTCCATTCGTCGTCGATGGTAGCCAGCGCCACCGCTTTTTCAATATCGACGGGGATCGATTTTCCATTGGATTTGACCGCTTGTTCCAGGCTCGCTGAGATCGGAAGCGGGTTTTTCCTGCCATCGGTAAATGGCAGTGCTATTCGTTTAAAACGATGGCCTTCGTTTTCGTAAACCTGTTTGATTACCGGCAATAAAGCTTCAGATAGCTTTTGGCTTTTTTGCTCGTAGAAATCCAGGAATCTTTGCTGGAATTGATCAAGCACTTCGTTTTCATTACCTTCTTTGAAGGTTTCTTCATCGATCTGTGGATCCATACCGAGCATCCGGAAAGCATCTTGGCGGAAACCTTCATAATCTCCAGCAGTTTTATGTTGGAAAAAGATACTTTCGGTCAAACCGATAAACATGTTGTGAATATCCACCGAAATCCGCTCACCACTCAATGCATTGTTCCGCTTTTTATAAATAGCTTCGCGCTGGATATTCATTACGTCGTCGTACTCCAGCAACCTTTTCCTGATACCATAGTTATTTTCTTCAACTTTTTTCTGAGCCCTCTCGATTGACTTTGAAACCATGGAATGCTGAATGATATCTCCTTCTTTGTGTCCCATCCGGTCCATCAGCTTTGCGATCCGTTCGGACTGGAAAAGGCGCATTAAGTTGTCTTCCAGCGATACATAAAACTGAGTAGATCCGGGGTCTCCCTGCCTTCCGGATCGTCCGCGCAACTGGCGGTCAACACGACGGGAATCGTGGCGTTCTGTACCAATAATGGCTAATCCTCCGGCTTCTTTCACTCCGGGGCCGAGTTTGATATCGGTACCACGACCTGCCATATTAGTGGCGATAGTCACTTTCCCGGGTTTTCCGGCTTCGGCGACGATCTCTGCTTCACGCTGATGTTGTTTTGCGTTCAAAACGTTATGGTCGATGCCCCGTAACTTCAGCATGCGGCTCAGCTTTTCGGAAATATCCACCGAAGTAGTACCTACCAGGATAGGACGACCGGCTTGGCTGAGTGCAACAATTTCGTCGATGACGGCATTGAATTTTTCTCTGGCCGTTTTGAATACGAGGTCTTCCTGGTCATCTCGCATGATTGGCCGATTGGTAGGAATGACGACGACGTCCAGCTTGTAAATATCCCAGAATTCCCCGGCTTCCGTTTCGGCGGTTCCGGTCATACCGGCGAGCTTGTGGTACATCCTGAAATAATTCTGGAGCGTAATCGTGGCGTAGGTTTGCGTAATGTCACCGACCTTTACATTTTCTTTGGCTTCGAGCGCCTGGTGGAGACCATCCGAATACCTTCGGCCTTCCATCATCCTACCTGTTTGTTCATCCACGATCTTCACCTGGCCGTCCATCACGACGTATTCTTCATCCTTTTCAAAAAGGGTATAAGCCTTGAGCAACTGACTGACGGAATGCAGGCGTTTGGATTTTACCGAAAACTCCTGGATCAGTTTTTCGCGTTGCTCAGCTTTTTGTTCCAAAGTCGTAGATTCGTTAGAATTGATCTCGTGCATCGCAGTGGCGATATCCGGCAGGATAAAAAAGTTGGCATCATCTTCACCGCTGGCGAGAAATTCAGCGCCTTTTTCCGTCAATTCAACACTTCTGGTTTTTTCTTCGATAGTAAAGTAAAGCGGCTCATCGGCGATGTGCATATTTTTGGATTGCTCCTGCATATAGAAGTTTTCCGTCTTTTGCATCAGCACTTTTACACCTTCTTCACTTAAAAACTTGATGAGCGGCCTGTATTTGGGCAGTGCCCTGTGTGCGCGGAATAATGCCAGCCCGGCTTCTCCTTCCTGGGTTCCGATGATGCCATCGGCATAAAGTTTTTTGGCTTCGGCGAGGAATTCCGTTGCCAGCTTTCGTTGAGCGGCCAGCAATCTTTCTACCAGCGGTTTGAGAGAAAGGTATTCCTGGGTTTCGTCTCCTTTGGGTATTGGGCCGGAAATGATGAGCGGGGTACGGGCATCGTCGATCAAAACGGAGTCCACCTCATCGACCATAGTGAAATGGTGTTTGACCTGTACGATCTCATCTGTACTGCGCACCATATTATCCCTGAGGTAATCGAATCCGAATTCATTGTTGGTTCCGTAGGTGATATCACATCTGTAAGCGCGTTTTCTTTCTTCCGAATGCGGGCGATATTTATCGATGCAGTCAATGGTTAAAAACAGGAATTCCATGATCGGGCCGATCCATTCGCAGTCCCTTCGTGCGAGATAATCATTGACCGTAACTACGTGAACACCCAAACCGGAAAGCCCGTTGAGGTAGGCCGGCAGGGTAGCAACCAGCGTTTTACCTTCTCCGGTCGCCATTTCAGCGATCTTTCCGTCGTGCAGTACCATACCGCCGATGAGCTGTACGTCGTAGTGCACCATGTTCCAGGTGATCTCGCCGCCGGCGGCCATCCAGGTGTTTTTCCAAACAGCTTTGTCTCCTTCAATGGTAATATAGGATTTGCCGGGAGCGAGGTTGCGGTCGTGTTCTGTGGCTGTTACCGTCAAGGTCTGATTTTCCAAAAAACGGCGGGCGGTTTCTTTTACGACAGCAAAGGCATGGGGCAGTAACTCGTTCAAAATATCTTCAAGATGTTTGTCTCTGTCGGTTTTGAGTTTATCCACCTCATTGAACAGATCTTCTTTCAGACTAAAATCCGCTTCGTCAACTGCTTGTGCTGTGAGGGATTCGATATCGGCATCGATACCGCTGAGGTGTTCTTTGATCTTTGCTCTGAATTCAATGGTTTTTTGGCGAAGCTCGTCATGGCTCAGGGATTTGAGCCTTTCAAACTCCTCGTTAATTTCCTGTACGATAGGGGTGTATTTTGCAACATCGCGTTCATACTTGGTTCCGAAAATTTTTCCTATCGATTTGGTGATGAAATCTAACATATTATAGTGATTAAAAGTGTAGCCGAATGTGGTTTGCAAAGATACGTTATAAATGCTGAGATGTTGTATTCAAAAGCAAGAGAGTTTGAGTAGTCCGGCATAAAAAGGATACGTGGAAACATGAGTTTTGGTCGCAATACTTTTAATTTTGAAAATGCCCGAACTGTCTTGATTTTCGAAGATTTTAACTGCTTAAAGCCATGAACACATTTTGTACCATTGCAGTTGATAATAGGATAATGCGACATTATGGCATGTTTTCATTTCAGGTATTCAATAATAACAGGTTTTGACAGGTTTATGTTTTTTTCGAATTAGCTTGCAACTTGCTTTTTAAACCGTTTGATTATGAAAGATAAAATCTGCCCATGAGATCAATGACCCTGATATATACGATTTGCGTTTTATTGCTTTTAACGGCATGTGGAAATAGTGAGGAAAAGCTGAATATCCGCGAGTTTTACTTCCCGCTAGAAACCCTGAAGGAGCCTCTGGTTTATGAATACAGCCCCGTCGGAAACGACAGCCTCGGAATAGATTACTGGTATTTTAAAACCCACGAAACGGACACCGCGACCTACTTCACCGGGAACAACATCAACCGGAATTTCGAAGTCGTACAGTTTTCCAGCGAAGAGGTAGTTCACAATGGCACCATCCAAAAAGATTACGTCCTGTTCAGCTACGACAGCCTGGGACAAAGATTCGAGATCCCTGCGGAGATCGAACACGGCAATACTTTCCCCTTCGAGGTGAAAGATACCAACAGCATCTTCCTGCAAAAGCTCAAATGGACTTTCAGCGAAGCCCCCCTGATCACTACAACACTGATCCGCAACAGGCGTTATAATGGCGAATCGAAATACGTTTACGAAGGCAAAGAATACGATTGTGTCGAGTTCCGGTTGAAAGAGCTGATCGATGATTACAACAACGGTCATTTCGAGAAAGAATACGATGGAATGGAATTGTATGCCAGAGGATTAGGGCTTGTTTATTACAAAAAAGTGATCGACCACCTGACCCTCGAATACGAACTGACGGGCGTGTATCCGATGGAACAACTGGAACAAAAATTCAAAGCGAGCCTTGAGGAATAATTCTGATTTTATGTCTGATAAGTTCTTGAAACTTTTAAAAAATATTCATTCAAAAAACCAACGGCGATGGGTTTTACTTTTTTTCTGTTGCAGCCTGTGGGCTTTTCAAGCCAAAGCCCAGGTCTTTCCGCCTGACCTGCAATGCGTTGCAAACGATACCCTCACCTGGCAACTTCCCAACAACAACTGTGGCATGTTCAATGCTTACCAGATCTGGTACAGCGATAGCCCCGACGGTCCTTTTCAACTGCTGGCCACAATTGTCAATGAAATCCAGACAAACTTTTATCACAATAACCCCACCGGAGAAACCTGGTATTACTACATGACCAGCGATTTTAATTGCCCCGGAGAACCTGTGCTGACCTCCGACACCCTGGATAACCTTCCCCCGCAAGTTGCGCCTATAAGATATGTGTCCGTCACCGGCAGTGATGTGGAGATCAACTGGCAACCCAGCTCCTCGCCGGAAGTCGCTTTTTATATCATTTACAGGGCTACGCCGTCCGGGGTCGTTCCAATCGGTACCGTAGCCGCTCCCGGCACCACGTACCTGGATACCGGCGCCGATCCGGAGCAAAAGTCTGAGCTGTATTATGTGATCGCCACTGATGCCTGCGGCAACTCCAGCATTTTCGGACAGCCTCACTCAACAGTCTTTCTCGATGACGTAGTAGATGGCTGTGAACGCACGATCACGCTGAACTGGAATTTGTATAAAAACTGGCCGGGCGGCATTCAGTCGCAGGAATTGTGGCTAAGCGTCAACGGCAATGCCCCGGCGCTTTTGGAGGATTTGCCTGCTCAGGATTCGAGCTATGTTTATACAGATACAAACGACGGAGATTCGTACTGCTTTTATGTGAAAGCTACCCAGGCGGGCGCCGGAGCTATGTCTTTTTCCAATGAGCATTGCCTCGATCTCGATATCGTAGAGCCGGTAAGGGAATTGTTTATTAAAAATATAACCGTTAACGCAGCTAACGAGGTGGAACTGACCTGGCTTTGGAACAACGATGCGGAAATCAAAACCGTCAATGTACATGGGAATTACAATGACAACGGCCAGGATTTTATTGAATCATTTCAGCCGGTATATCCTTTGAGTGCTGAAAATTTCAGGGCGCTCGATAATTTTGATCCTTCGCGAAACAAGATCACTTTCTACCTGGAAACCATCGATGATTGCGACCTGGCATTTTCATCTAATACCGGATCGACGATCTTCCTGAGCGGATCTCCGAATGAAGACCTCACCAATACCCTCACCTGGACGGATTTCGAGCTGGAAGGCGCTGAAGTGTTGAGCTACGATGTGTATAGAGTTTCCGGAAGCGTTGAAACCTATCTGGAAACCGTCAATGCCAATACCACGACAGCCATTGACGAGGTGGATGTGATGGATGAATCCGAGTTCGAGGTATGCTACTTTGTGGAGGCGAGTTCTATCGTTCAATTGCCCGACAGCAGCGAAGAAGCCATCCGATCGCGATCGAATACGATATGCGTCGAACAGCTTTCGCAGATCATCAGCCCCAATGCTTTTGCGCCCGATGGCATCAACAAGGAATTCAAACCCCTCATTGTTTTTGGCGAAACCGCCGAATACCTCATGGTGATCTACGACCGCTGGGGCCAGAAAATATTCGAAACGCGCAGCCAGGATGAAGGCTGGACCGGAAAAGAAGGCCTCCGGTTATATCCTTCCGGGGTGTATGCCTATTACATCCGGGTAAGGCAGGCCAACGGCAGGGTTGTCGAAGACAAAGGTACGGTGGTATTGTTACGGTGAGGTGGATTTACTTTCCAGGTTTCATCTTTTAAGGATCACTATTTTCTCAAACAGGATCTCATTCCCCCTGCTTTCTATTTTGCAGAAATAGATGCCATTTTGCAGGTTTCCAATATCGCATCGGTATTGCTTTATCCCCGCCGGGATCTGAAAACTACCTGCTTCCTTTCCGGCTATGGTATAAAACGTAATACGAGTGGCGTCATCAACTTCCTCGTTGAATTTCAAAAACACCTCATCGACAGCGGGATTGGGAAAAACTGCAACGGATGGCCGGGAGATAATAGGCTCAGCAATGATGGAGGTAGTATCGCAGGCGCTATCCGGCAGCGGGCCGAGGCGGTAGTTGGGGAAGTTGGGCATGGAGAAGGCATTGTAGGTGGGTAGTTGAATGCCATGCTGAATAACATTGCAGGCCTCTCCCGGGAGGTCAGGATTTTCAATAACATGCAGCACATTGACTCCTGCCGGGCAATTGATGTAAATACGGCCATCAGGGCCTAATTGCATCAGGAAAAAACGCGTGGGTAATTGAGAGGTTGGAGTAATTTCAACCAAATAGCCATCATAAATGGCTACGGTATCTTTGCTGGCAAGTAGGTCATCTGCATGTAGATCATATTGGTAAATGTATTTGTAAGAGGATACATATAAAAAACGCGAATTGGGAGAGATGGCAACACCTCCTGACCAGGCAGTATCAATTAGTATTTGATGAATAGGATTACTTAAGAGGCCAATACAACGGTCAAAGTCATAAATATTTAAATAATTTCCCTCATTTATATTCACTAAATTATAAAGAACATATTTACTCCCATCAGGTGAAAACGTAGCTTGGCCTAATCCATGAGGATAGGCATTACCAACATTTTGAACACCATAATCAATAATATCATCTGGAGTAACTAAAACTGTATAGTAGCCATTTGTGTCATACTCTTTTAACAATATCCACCAGTCTCTGCCATTGGCATGTTTATTGGCCATTATTTTACCACTATCTAAAATATCAGAAATAATGATCTGGTTTTTTTCAACAACTGCTCCAAGTCCATTATTTTGACTTATGTCTATTAAGGAGTAATAAAACTCGGGACTGTGATGCCCTACTTGATTGTTTGGATAATCTCTAGATGTATGAAAAAGGTAAAATAAGCTATCATTCCCAGGAACGGGAATTGCCATAGCGCCTTGATTTAATATATAACCACCTACTACATGATCATCTGCAAATTCACCCGGATTTAAACCTTCACCATTTTCCATTATTTCATGACTAGCATTGGCTATACGAATACCATTAGTGTAAAACAATAAATTTCCTGCCGTGTCGCAAATACTGGCATTTGTTACATCTATGTTTAAATATCGATATTCATAGGATAATTCTACTGAATCCCCAATAAATTTCATAACACTCCCCCCCCAAGCGGAGTCAACGGTATTACTTCCATACCCAAATAACCAAATATTATCATGCTGCTGTGCACTGGTGATTCCTGTACACAGCAGCATGATTGAAAGTAGTATGTTCCTAACTCGATTCAAATTCCTCTTTTCATAACTTGATAATCGTAATCTTGCCGCTTGTAAAGTGCTTGCCATTTTTCCTTATTTTATAAAAATACAAACCGGGTGGTGTATTCCCCAAACCAATGGTAAAGGATTTCTGACCTTCGGACAACAAATGTCGGGTTTGTTGCTGACCGGTCACGGAATACAAGGTAAATTCATGTTCCTCTTCAATTGCTACTTCGAATTCCAGTGTTAGTTGATGGGTGGCAGGATTGGGAAAAACCGCAACGGATGAAGGTGTGATAACCGGCTCAGCGATAGCGGAAGTAGTATCGCAGGCGCTATCCGGCAGCGCGCCGAGGCGGTAGTTGGGGAAGTTAGGCATGGAAAAGGCGTTGTAGGTGGGTAACTGAATGCCATGCTGGATAACATTGCAGGCCTCTCCCGGGAGGTCAGGATTTTCAATAACATGCAGCACATTGACTCCTGCCGGGCAATTGATGTAAATACGGCCATCAGGGCCTAATTGCATCAGGAAAAAGCGAGTTGATAATTGAATGCTTGGGCTTATTTCAACCTTATACCCATCATAAATTGCTATAGTATCTTTGCTGGCAAGTATGTCATCCGCATATAGATCATATTGATAAATGTAATTGTAAGAGGAAACATAAAGGAATTGTGAATTGGGAGAAATGGCAACGCCACCTGAATATGCAGAATCTATTAAATTAACTTGAATGGGATTACTCAACAGACCACTACATCGATCAAAATCATAAATATTTAAAAAGTTACCACTATTTATTGAATTTAGGCTATAAACAACATATTTATTCCCGTCAGGAGAAAAAACAGATTGACCGATTCCTTGTAAAAAAGGTGAACCAATGTCTTGTATTCCAGAAATTAATACTTCATTTGGGGTAATCCGTAAAGAATAAAACTCACTACTTCCATATTTTCTCAATAAAATCCACCAGTCTATTCCATTAGCATGTTTAGTTGCTGTTAATTTGCCAAGATCCAGAATGTCATTTATAATTAATTCATTTTTTTCAATAACTTTTCCTAAACCGCCATTTAAACTAATATCAATCAAAGAATAATAAAATTTTGGGCAATGAAAACTAATTTGGCCTGTTGGATAATCTTTTGACAAATGAAATAAATAGAATAAGCTATCACTACTTGGAAAAGGAAGAACTATGGCACCTTGATCTAAAATATATCCTAACCCAGCTTGGTCATCGGCGTAATCTCCAGGATTTAAACCTTCTCCATTTTCCATTATTTCGTGCACAGCGTTAGCTATATATAAACCATTAGTATAAAATAAAAGATTCCCGAATGAGTCACAGATACTGGCATTTGTTACATCCAAAAACATGTCTCGAAATTCATAATAAATATTTAGGGTGTCGCTACTAAAATCTAAAACAGTCCCGCCATATGTAGAATCTACAGGATTGCTTAAATAACCAAATAGCCAAATATTATCATGCTGCTGTGCACTTGTAATAGTAGCACACAACAGCATGATAAGCAATAATATGTTTTTCCTCATATTCAACAGTTATGTGCTACAATTTCATTATAATAATCTTTCCACTGGAGATATTTTTTTGATTATATCTTACTTTGTAGAAGTACAAGCCCGCAGGTAAAGAAGCTATATCCAGCGTAAATGATAATTGTCCTTCCGGCAATTTATAGCTTGCTTGTCGTTGGCCGGTTACTGAATACAAAGATATTTCATAATCATCTTCTAACATTTCTTTGAATTCAAGTGTCAGTTGATCGGTGGCAGGGTTGGGAAAGACCGCTACGGCAGCCCGGGTGATGAGCGGCTCCGCCACAGAGATAGTAGTATCGCAGGCATTATCCGGCAGCGCACCGAGGCGGTAGTTGGGGAAGTTGGGCATGGAGAATAGATTATAGGTGGGTAGCTCTATGCTATGTTGTTGCACATCGCAGGCTTCGCCGGCCAAATCTGGATTGTTGATCACATGGAGCAGGTTTCCGCTTGTAGGGCAGTTGATATATATCCTGCCATCAGGGCCTAACTGCATCAGGAAAAAACGGGTAGGAAGGGTAAAAGTAGGCGTGATCACAATTTCATATCCGTCATAAATGGCTACGGTATCTTTGCTGGCAAGTAGGTCATCGGCATGTAGATCATATTGGTAAATGTATTCGTATGAAGACACATATAAGAATCGAGAGTTTGGAGAAATTGCAACCCCTCCTGACCAGGCTGTATCAATTAAGTTTTGATGAATTGGGTTATCCAAAAGACCTGTACATCGATCAAAATCATAAATATTTAGGTAATTTCCTTCATTGATATCAACTAACGTATAAAGTACATATTTACTCCCATCGGGTGAAAAAGTAGCTTGCCCAAAACCATGTGTATAAGCATCTCCAATATTCTGAATACCATAATTAATAATTTCATCCGGGGTTATCAAAATGCTATAGTAACCATTTGTATCGTACTCTTTTAACAATATCCACCAGTCTCTGCCATTGGCATGTTTCGTGGCAGTTATTTTACCACTATCTAAAATGTCAGAAATAATGATTTGGTTTTTTTCAACTACTGCCCCGAGGCCGTTATTCTGACTCATATCTATTAATGTGTAATAAAATTCAGGAGTGTGATGCCCAATCTGGTTGTTTGGATAATCCCTTGAAGTGTGCAGTAGATAGTACAAACTATCACTTTCGGGAACAGGAAGTGCCATAGCTCCCTGGTTAAGGATATAACCATAAACAGAATGATCATCTGCAAACTCTCCGGGGTTTAATCCCTCTCCGTTTTCCATAGGCTCATGGATGGCATTGGCGATGTATATCCCATTGGTGTAAAACAATAAATTGCCCGCCGTATCGCATATACTGGCATTGCATTGATTCAGGTTCATATCGCGGTATTCGTAATAAATGTTCAGGGT
>CAZKDA010000045.1:0-26070 GCA_964551455.1 uncultured Saprospiraceae bacterium | reverse complement strand
ACTTTTTTTTATAATATTCACAATCGTAAAAGCCTTTGATCCCTTCCATAGATTCGAGCCTTGCGGGCGTGAAGGCTTCCACGATGTCCCAGCCTTCATTTGTCCACTCCTCTGGTGATTTCTTCACTTTGTTCACGGCTATGATGTCGAGCATAATATGGGCGTAGTGGCTGGCTTCATCGAAGGGGATCTTTTCGTCCAGCGCCAGGTTGGTGAGCAGCCCGGTAAAGGGATTGAGGACAAATGCCTGCGTGGAGTCACCTTCGAGGTCAACGGATTTTTTGAACATATTGTACATTTCAATATCAGTGGCATACCCGCTGTATTTGTAATACAGGTCGAAAGCCTTCCTGCCGGTCACATAACCTTCTTTTCCAAAACATTCGATCACTTCGTCGTAAAGGCGGAGCACGGTTTTGATGTATTCATCTTTTTTCAACGAATCGGTAGCCTGGCTGCTGAAATGATCATTCATAATGATACCGTCGTGGAAAAGCGTATTGCGCAATCCATCGGCAGCGGGGGCTATTTCATAAACTTTTTTCCAACGCGGATAAGCTTCGTCGTAGTTTTGTAATTTCATCTGGTCGCGGTAAAGCACATACCATTCGCGGATTTCTTCGACATTCGGTTCGTTCAGCCAGTTTTTACAGGGGCTGAGCTTTTCGGTGGGTTTGGTAACGGGTTTTTCGGGAGCAGGCTCCGGAGTTTGGGTTACCGGCTCCGTTGTTTTCGGCGTACAAGCGGCCAGGAATAAAAGAATAAAAACCGGGAATAAGTGGAGAGCTTTCATGTGTGTATAAGTTTTTTTTGTATTTGTAACGGTAGCAGGGTTGATTGATTGAGTTGATTGGGCCTGTCCCGATAAGTCGGGGTTGATTAGCACATTAGCACATTAACAAATTAGCAAATTAGCAAATTAGCAAATCAACAGCTCCACAATTTCTAAAATACAAAAAAGCTTCGTTCTGTGTTCGGGATCGAAGCTTTTTTGCTTTCAAACAATTCAAAATATTAATTTCCGTCGGAGAAACTCACCTGCACGGTTTCGCCGATCCAGCAGCTTATCTTTACGGATTGGCCCTCCGAGATTCCGCGCATGAAACCTTCCTGTTTTTCGGGTTTTGAAGCATGATACTTCGACAGTTTGGAATTGGCTTCTTCGGCGACTTCCGGGTCGATGGATTTGGCGTAACGGTATTTTTCCATTGCTGCGAGAATGGCGAGCCGTTGTTCCCACGAATCGCCGCAGGAGCGGGCAGTAGAGCCGTACATATCGCCGATGAGCATGTATGGCCGTCCCCAGTCGGGGCGCAATTTTGCTGCTTTGTAGGCAGTTTCGCGAGCGGTGGAGTAGGCGTCGAGCTTTCTGAATTGGATGGAAGCGATGGAGAAGAGATAGCTTGCTTGCTTTGCAGGGTCGCTTTCTTTTTCGATGGCTTCGTTGTATTTATCGATGGCTTTTCGGAATTCTCCTGCGTCGTAAAGCTCTTTTGCCCAAACGGCGGGGTTATTTTTCAGGAATTCCTCCTTGATCTTTGCATTTTCTTCGGTGGCATATTTCGACCACTTTTCTTCCAGTTTGACGAGGAAGGCGTCGGTGCTGTCGCAGCCCTGCCGCTTGAGGGTGGTTATGGCATTTTTCAAAAATTCCGGGTTATCGGGGTTTGCTTCGAACTCTGGTTTGAATTTATCTTTAAAATAATCGCAATCGAAAATATAATATTCAATGCCTTCAAAAGTCTGGTTCATCGACTGTTTTGCATGCTCATACTGGGCTTTAAGCTG
The DNA here is from genome assembly GCA_964551455.1 of uncultured Saprospiraceae bacterium. GTDB lineage: Bacteria > Bacteroidota > Bacteroidia > Chitinophagales > Saprospiraceae > JAHDHW01. The sequence goes on along the minus strand of CAZKDA010000045.1, from coordinate 24,282 downwards.
CTCGTTGTTTTCGATATTGTAATCGGAGATGTCGTTCAGCGTTTGATATATTTCTCTGGCTTCGGCTTTGTCGAGTTTTTCCTGGGTGAAAAGTTCGGCGGTAACCGCAGCGTAAGGTAGCATCACCACATATTCGGTGCTGTTTCCTCCTTTTTCAACAGATTTTTCCAACACCTTTTTGGTTTCCATCAGGTCGCTTCTGATCTCTTTTCCTTCTGGGCCGATCCCGTAGAACATATCAAATCCTTTTCTTCCCAGCACGAATGACTCATTGCCATAACATTGGATCTGCTCGTCGTACAATCTCATAATGTTCTCGTAATACGATTTTCTTTTTGCCGCATCTGGCTCGTTCTGCATTTTATGTTTATAAATCGTAATTCCGTCGATATAATGGGTAGCGCGTTTTCCATCGGCAGCCGGCGCCAGTTCGTAAGCGGTTTTCCAATAATTGAAAGCCATTTCAAAATCATTCATTTTGATAGCGTCGCGGTATAACACATGAGCTTCGCGGGCTTCGGTTTCTTTGGGCGTGTCTGCAAATTTTCCGCACTGAGCGGATAAAGGGTTAGCAAAAAACAGCGCAAGGCCGGTAAACATTAAAAATGTGGTTGAAATTTTTCCTGGTTGTTTCATGGTACGGATTAATTGAATTTTCTTTTTATAAACCATTTGTCATCATTGAAAGTAAAACCAATGGTCATGTTAATATAATTTTCCATTAAAGCCTGATCGGAACCAAATCTTCCGAGTTCAAAAGCTATGTCAACAAATGAGGTGGTCTGCCTCGGTAATATAATCGGAAAACCCGCGCCAAGTGTTATCCCATAGCCCGTTAATTGTTCGTTAAATCCATCGCTCCGCGGGTCGGTTTTGTAAAATGCGCCGAACCTGTAGCGCATCTTTTTGAAGTAGTTGTTGTACGAATCGTATTCCGGAATGATCTCACCTCCAGCGGAAACCTGGTAGGCGTTTTTCAACGATTCCGGCTTGGTTTCGTTTTCGTAATTGCTCCACAAAGCTGTTGAATAATTTATCCCCAGCCTGAATTTATTGGGTTTTTGATACATGACCCCTCCTCCCAGTTCCATAGGCAGCGTGGCACGTAAAGTAGTGACCGGAACATGCCGGATCGTATCAACGTCATTATAAAAGAGGTTGGCCCGGTAATACAACTGAGAGAATTTCGACTGGATGTTCATGTTAGAGTTTCCATAGATCCCAAGCACGATCTGCTCGCCGCTTTTTATTTTTTCTTCTTGCGAATTTTTCTTATTCAAGAGAAACCTGTACTGAACACCGGCATTCCACACAAAGCCATTCAGGCTGAAATCGTCGTGAAACTTATCATGGTAATGGCTTTGCAGGCTGTCGAAATCCACCGTCTGTTCTCTGCTCTGTTTTCCGAAGATATATCCCACGTTTACCCCGACAGACAGCTTTTTGTAGCGAATCCCGTTGCCCCACATAAATCTGTAAGTAGTACCGGAGCCTGAAAATCTGGTGAAAATCTGGCCAATATCCGGAAGCATCGTCGTCGTCTCAATATCATAACCAACGATGGAGTAAGGCACGAGGGCAAAGCTCATTCCCCAATCCACGTTGGATTCTTTGCGGGTAAGGGCTTCGCTGATCGGATTGAACATCGGGAAAGCCAGCGAAATATACCCCAGGCTTCCCGACCAAACGCCGGTTTCTTCATTCTCCGATTGCAGATTGGCATAATTGACGCGCATCCCCATCTCGAACGCCGTAGCTGTGAGATAAGGTAACGAAGCGGGATTCAGCAGATTGGCATGTGTGGACGATTGAAAACTCGCCGCCAAATTTGACATGCCATTGAGCGAGGCAAAGTTTTGATTGACGAGGTTGCCCATGCCCAACCGCGAATACGGAGAGTTGTTTTTTTGTTGTGCAATACTCAAAATCGCCACAAACGAAAACAAAGCGGTGAAACAAAACCTATTTCGAATATTGGACATTGTAGTTTAAAATTTGATTCAATCCGATTAGGACCAAATTTGGGTTCACAAATATCTCGCTTTTCATTTTATTGGCAAAATAATCGGCATCTCCGCCTGTTAAAATTGCCGTCAGCGTTCCAAAAGCAGCTTCATAGTGTTTTATAAAACCTTCCATTTCCAGCAATGCGCCCTGTAGCGCCCCTGTCAGGATCGAAGTCCGCGTATCCTTTCCCACAGAGGAATTTGTCTTTTTCAATGGCACCAGCGGCAATCCTGACGTAAAAGTATGCATGGCTTTCAATCGCATATTTATTCCCGGCGTAATATTGCCACCTTCATAAACGCCTTTTGCGCTGATGAAATCGTAAGTGATGCAAGTGCCCGCGTCGATAGCGAGGCATGCCTTTCCGGGAAACAAAAAGTGAGCGCCGGCTACCGCAGCCAGGCGATCATTGCCCAGCGTTTCCGGGCTTTTGTAATTGTTCTTCAGAGGAAGCGGCGTAGCGGCTGTCAATTTTAAATAATATTTCAAACCTGCCAGGTAGTGTTCGATATTTTTATCCAACCCGGCAACGGTGGAAACCGCTGCGCTTTCAACAGGTCTGTCTGCGATAAAGGCTTTGAGCGCATTCACTCCCCAGCCGGTTTCAAAAACTGCTTTTCGCAAAAGTTTCCCCTTTCCGAAAATGCCCAGCTTTGTGCGGGTATTGCCTATGTCGATGATGAGGTTCAAGCGGTTTTTTTGAGTTGTTAATTTGCTAATTTGCTAATGTGCTAATGTGCTAATTTGCTAATTTGCTAATTTGGTAATTTGGTAATGTGTTGTATTGGTATACCGCCGTTGGCGGCCTGCCTGCCGAAGCAGTACAGGCAGGCACAAGTTCTTAAATCTGGTATCTGACATCTTGCATCTTCCTCTCTCAATGTTTAAAATGCCTGATCCCGGTCATTACCATCGGCATGGCGTGCTTGTCGCAAAAATCTATGCTTAATTGATCCTTTACGGAGCCTCCGGGTTGTATCACCGCCTTGATCCCCGCCCCGTGCGCGATCTCCACACAATCGGGAAACGGGAAAAAAGCATCGGAGGCCATCACCGCACCGCGCGTATCGAAACCAAAGTGCGCCGCCTTTATAACCGCTTGATGCAATGCATCGACTCTGCTGGTTTGCCCGCAACCCATGCCGATCAATTGATGGTTTTTAACCAAAACAATGGTGTTGGATTTGAGGTGCTTCACACATTTGTTGGCAAACAAAAGATCATCAATCTCTTCAGCTGTTGGAGCGGATTTGGTCACAACCTTGAGGTCGGTCTGGGTTTCCATTTTCAAATCGGCATCCTGCCAGATCACACCATTGAGCAGGCTTTTGAAAGCAGCTTTTTGAACATGGAAATTTTTGATCTTCAACACGATCCGGTTCTTCTTTTTGAGGAGCAACTCCAATGCATCGGGATCATATTCCGGAGCAATCAACACTTCGTAAAAGATTTTGTCGATCTCTTCTGCCGTAGCCAGATCGATCCTGCTGTTGCAGATCAATATGCCGCCAAACGCAGAAACCGGGTCGCCGGCCAAGGCAGCTTTCCAGGCTTCTGAAACTTCCGGGCGAACCGACACACCACAGGCATTCGTGTGTTTTAAAATAGCAAAGGCAGGATCGCCGCCCTCGAATTCGGTCATCAAAGCTACTGCCGCATCGATATCGACGAGGTTGTTGTAAGACAAAGCTTTGCCGCCAAAAACTTCAAACATTTCTGACAAGTCGCCATAGAAAACACCGCGCTGATGCGGATTTTCGCCATAACGCAACACATTCGATTCATGGATGCTGTACTTGAACACCAGGTCATCCGAGCCTTCATTAAAATAATTGAAGATCGCGGTATCGTAATTCGAAGCTACTTTGAAAGCCCTTCTCGCCAATTCTTTTCGGTCGGCCAGATCGGTGAAACCCTGCTTTTCGGCGAGTATGCTGAAGATCATCGGGTATTCGAGCTGCGACGGAACTACCACCACATCCTTGAAATTTTTTGCCGCTGCACGGATCAGCGAAACGCCGCCGATGTCGATCTTTTCGATGATCTCATTTTCATCATCCGTGTTTTTTAGGGTTTGCTCGAAAGGGTACAGATCGACGATCACGAGGTCGATCTCCGGGATATCGTATTCTTCGAGCTGTGCGAGGTGTGCTTTTTCGCGGCGAGCCAACAGGCCGCCGAACACTTTCGGGTGTAAGGTTTTTACACGCCCGTCGAGAATGGAAGGATAAGCCGTGATGTTTTCCACTGCCTCCACAGGTAGGCCGAGCTTTTCGATAAACTGTTGTGTGCCGCCGGTGGAGTACAATTTCACGCCGAGCCTGTCCAATTCACGGACGATCTCCTCCAATCCGTTCTTTGAAAAAACAGAGATCAATGCTGATTTTATCTTTTTTGCGGTCATCGATTTTTAATAGTGTAAAACGTGATTGAAAATGGTTTTCCCGAAAAGTTGTGCAAAAGTAAAGATTAAAGGCAGAATTACAAAGCCGGGAGCATTTCGGAAAAGTAAATTCTCAATAGTTCAGAAACCTGACTATTCTCCGCAAGCCGGGATGCGATCAAGAGTAGTAATCTTTAATTTTAGAAATGCAACCAACAGCCCCGGGCGGCTGAAATACACAGGAAAGCTTTATTGGTTTGAGGCCGCCCGGTTTTTAAAAACTAAAAAAAGAAAAACAATGGAACAATTCACATTACCCGCATTACTGACCAACCTGAGTTATATCAAAAAATCGGCTATATGGTTCACCTAACAAGTTGATACAAATCCAATATCTGGTTATTCATTTCTCTGGGAACTCTCTTGAGTGATCACAACACTATCGCTAACATCAAAAATCAATTACTATGAAAAAATTTATCGCTTTCGCTTTTTCATGCCTTTTGTTCTGCCAGCTTTCAGCACAGACCAGCCTTTACGGCAAAGTAACTACTGCCGATACGGGCGAGGAACTCATCGGCGCCAATATCCAGATTAAAAAGAACGGGGTGCTGGTAACCGGCGTTTCTACGGATTTCAGCGGAAATTACAACGTCTATGTGGATGCCGGCACTTACGACGTCGAAGTGTCTTTCCTGGGTTACCCCAACAAGCTCATCCAAGGCGTTGTGGTAAAGCCCGGCCAAGCCAACAGGCTGGATATTGCAATGGCTGAACCCAAGGGAATTCTGATGGACGAAATTACCGTCACGGAATATAAAGTCCCGCTGATCGAAATCGACAACACTGCCATGGGACAAACTATTACAATGAATGATGTCCGAAATCTTCCCACCAGGAACGTCAATGGTTTGGCTTCGAAATCAGCGGGGCTTTCGCAGAAAAGTAAAGGCAGTAATATTACAGTTCGAGGCTCCCGCGCAGATGCCACCGATTATTACATCGATGGCGTTCGGGTAAGCAGAACAGGTAGTATGATCCCCTATTCGGAAATTGATCAGTTGGTAATCCTCAACAGCGGCACTCCGGCAAAGTATGGCGATGACGCATTTTACAAGCCTTTTCAGATGCGTATCATCAATGATGATCTGCCTGCAAAATTCAGACTGGAGGAGGGCTTTGATTTTTCAAATGAAAGCTATGAAGCCATCCATGAAAACAAGTTCATCTCGCCGCAGGAGCAAGCCTTTTCTACCTTTTCCATCGACGTGGATCACGCATCTTACAGCAACATGCGGCGGTTCATCAATTCGAACCAAACCCCTCCTGCCGATGCAGTCAGGATCGAAGAAATGATCAATTATTTTAATTATGACTATCCTCAACCCGAAACAGACGTGCCGTTTTCCATTACATTGGAACTGGGCGATTGTCCCTGGAATCAAAAAAACAAACTGCTGCATATCGGTTTGAAAGGGCAGAACATCAACCTGGAAAAGGCAGCCCCCAACAACCTCGTTTTCCTGATCGATGTGTCGGGATCGATGCGATCTCCCTTTAAACTCGAACTGCTGAAACCCGCTTTCAAACTCCTGGTCGAGCAGCTCAGGACGGAAGACCAGGTGGCTATCGTCACCTACGCCGGCAATGCAGGGCTTGTGCTTCCCTCCACTTCTGCGGCAGACAAACAAACGATCATCGACGCAATCGAACATCTGAGAGCCGGAGGATCCACCGCCGGAGCACAAGGGATCGAACTGGCTTACATGATCGCACTGGAAAATTTTATCGAAGATGGCAATAACCGGGTCATCCTCGCTACCGACGGCGATTTTAACGTGGGCATTTCCGACCGCAATAGCTTGCTTGATTTCATCGGTGAAAAACGAAAATCCGGAATTTACCTGACGGCGCTGGGCTTCGGATACGGCAACCTGAAAGACAATATCCTCGAAGGTCTTGCCGACAAAGGAAATGGAAACTACGCCTACATCGACAACCTGTCAGAAGCCCGGAAAGTGTTTGGCTCTGACCTCACCGGCACTTTGTACACCATTGCAAAAGATGTGAAGATACAGGTGGTTTTCGATCACAATTCCCTCGTGGCTTATCGACTTATTGGTTATGAAAACCGCTTGCTCGAAAAGGAAGATTTCGAAGATGATAAAAAGGATGCCGGTGAGCTGGGCGCCGGACACACCGTCACGGCGATCTACGAACTGGCGCTGCGCAACGATCCTGCGGATTCACTCGCTCTGGTAAAACTCCGCTACAAATTGCCGAAAGAAGAGCAAAGCCGGTTTATCAGCAAAACGGTCGGAAAGGAGGATGCTGAATCGCATGCGACTTCCGATAATTTTCGTTTTTCCGCAGCCGTGGCAGGTTTTGGCCTGTTGCTCAGAAACTCAAAGTTCAAAGGAGATGTGGATTGCAAAATAATCCTGGAACTGGCGGAAAGCGCCCGGGGCAATGATGAATTCGGCTATCGCGAAGAATTTGTCGAACTGGTTTCCAAATACAGGGATATGAACGCCTTGTCGGCGAAGTGATTAGGTTAATAAGTTGAATAAGTTATCAGGCATCGAGCGACCTACAACTTTGGGTCTTCGTGTCTTTGTGGCCAACAATATTTTTATTGCCTGAAGCGCATTCAGTCTCTTGGAAAGTTGCACAAAAACATTAAAATCATTTATTATGAAAAAAAATATGCTACTCATTATTCTGGCTTTGTTGAGTTGTTTTACCGGAGAAGCCCAACACGCTGCTCAATCAGGGGTTACAAACGATACGGACATTTCCACGCGCGCAGTATCATCAGAGGTAGAGGCAGAAATGCCTCACATCATCCTCGATGAGATTGTCATTTTGGATTACAAGACGCCTTTGGTACAAATGGATATATGTTTCAGTTCTGCTTCAGCAATGCAGCCAAATTCAGTTACCAGATGTTTTGTTACGGTTGATACGCTCCCCAAAATAAAAGCATTCAATAATGCAGTGACTGTCCGCAGTGGTAGAGGAAATCCATCCGACTATTACATCGACGGCGTACGTGTTCGGGGTAATAAAACTGCCGAATCACTAAAAAAGGCAAAAAATTTTACACCACCCACCCGCTATTCATTCCGCGAATGGGATGATCTTGAAAAACGGCAATTTGAAACAGCATTGCTCAACCGTGCGGGCGAAGATCATTTACAACACTGGCCGGTTTTTCCTGCACATCGGATTTTTGTGGAAGTAATCAATGAAGATCAATACCCCATTTCTGATTGCACCCTGAAACTGATGGACGATAACGGGCTGGTAGTTTTTCAAACAAAAACCAATAACGCCGGGCAGGCAACGCTTTGGCACGAACAGCCCACCACGAAGATTATCGCCGAATACAACAGCACCGTTTCAACGGCACATCCAATGACTTTGCAAAACGATAAACCGGTCAAAATAAAATTGCCTGTACCTTGCAAAGTTTCCGAAAACCTCGACATCGCCTTCGTTGTGGACGCCTCCGGCTCGATGGACGAAAAGCTGTCGTTTTTTAAAACAGAACTGGCAGATGTGATGCAGCAGGTTCGGGATCGACACAAAGACTTCAGCATTCGCACAGGCTGTGTGGTGTTCCGTGACCACGATGACGAATATTTGACGAGAAGCTCTTCCTTTTCAAAAGATCTGCAACCAACGCTTGATTTCCTAAAAGCCCAAACCCCAACCGGAGGCGGCGATCAGCCCGAAGCCATCGATGCCGCCCTCGCCGCAGCTTTGAAGCTGGACTGGAATGAACATGCTGCTACCAAAATACTATTCCTCATAACGGATGCGCCGCCGCACGACCAGCCTGAAGTTTTAAAAAATTTACATACTCAAATTCAGAAAGCAGCAGCAGCGGGTATTCGCATCATCGCGATCGCTACCGGACGCAATGACGAATCATCAGGATTTTCATTGAAAACCATGGCGGCGATGACCAGCGGGACTTTCGTTTTTACTGATGATGAAAGGGGAAACCCGGAATCTGAGATCACGACGACTGAATCGTTGGATCGTTCGCTGAATGAAATATTGGTGCGACTGATCGCAGATTTTTCAAAGCACCAGGATTGTTCCGTTGCTTCCGATCCGACGCAGTATTTTTCAGAAAAACAGCAACCCGGTGATCTCAGCGATGAATTAAAAAATTACCTAACGATCAACATGTACCCCAATCCCGCCAGCGTGGAAGTATTTTTTGAACTGAAGGAAAAATACACCGCAATCCGCCTCGTCAGCGTTACCGGAAAAACCGTAAAAAAGATCGACTATCCCGACACCGGAACCATTGCGATGGACATCCGCGATTTGCCGGCAGGTGCTTACCTGGTTCAGTTTCAGCATGATGAAAAAACCGTGAACAGGCGGCTGGTCGTTGCACGTCCCTGATACTTTTAACACCTCTCAGGTTTTATAATAAATAAGGAGGAGGCTAAGACAGCTTTCTCCTTTGTTTTTTTACCTGGATGAGCATTTTGAAAATTGTCCTGCTGATGTCACTGACCCGCCCGCCTGCGGGGTCGGACGGGTTTTCGCAGAACCAAGGAGATTTTCTTTCTGCGGTGATCTGCGCTATAACCCCGGCTTAAGTCGGGGTCACAAGTTCTGCGGGAAATAAAAAGTGTCCCGCTGATCTCGCTGATCGACGCAGAACCAAGGATATCTTCTTTCTGCGATTATCTGCGCAATAACCCCGACATTCATGTCGGGGTTACAAGTTCTGCGGGAAATAAAAAGTGTCCCGGGAATCACAGATTGGATTATCACTTTTACTTTTTCAAAATACAATTCCCACCGTCATTTCAAAGAAATCGGCCTCGCCGGCATAAGCTCTGACGTAAGCGCCGAAGAAGGGCATAAAACTACTGTGATCGAGCGTATTTCGGGGATAGAAATTAAGCCCCAGCTTGGTGGTAAAGATGCTCAACCGTCCGTAGTGATCGTTGAGATACAAGCCTGCTTCCGTCAAAAAACCGAGGTGGCCGAAGAGCCATTCGTGACCGAGATGCCAGGTAAATCGCGAAGCCTGTTTGAATTCCTCGTCGGGAAATGCGAATATGTGCCGGAGGAAATGATACCGCGAAGAGTCGAAAATGTATTCAAAGCCGGTATTGATGCGCGAAAAGCGACCGACCAACTTGCCGACTCCAATGCCACCGACGTAAACCGGGTACGCAGGCCCGTTTGTAGCGCTGCGCGTCAGGCCATAGCTGAATCGCAGGAAGGGTTTTATTTTTTTGTTGAATTCCGGCAATTCGGATTCCCGGCCCATTCGCAGTTCAGAAGCTTTTTTTAAATGTTGCAAATTAATACCGGCCATGAAGGTGTTCACACCTAAATTCGGCTGGTGCAGGTTGGCCGTCGAATAATGCGGGAGTGAGACGAAAAAGGAGCATGCAAACCTGTTGCTTACCTCAATTTCATAAGCCAGCGCCAGAGAGAAAAAGAAGTTGAATTTTGAACCATAAACATCGTTTCGGGGATTGTCCACAAAGTGGTAGGGTCGGCTCAGAAAAGAAATGCCGCTCCCGGCTTCGAATTTAAAGCCTTTAGATTGCCCCCTTTTCAGGTAAAATGACATGGATGGTAAAACGCCGACGGCATGGCCGATAACATCCGGGTTGCCCAGCCAATGATAGCTAAGGCCGAGCCTTATCGTCGGGAAGTTGTAATGCTCTGCCCAGCGGAACGCGCTTCCGTTGGTTTGCCAGACACCCGCCATCGAGACCATCACCGAATTGTGCTGGATCTCCGGGTATTCGCGATGAGAAGGGATGATCCTGCCATACCCAATGCCAACAGCGCCTCCAAACTGGCCGAACCCATATAACTGGCATGAAAGAAAAAGAAGGATGGGAATCAGTTTTTTCACTTTTCTTTTTTTGCAGGTTCGATCAAATCCCAGAGGTTTCCGTACAGGTCTTCAAATACGGCAACGGTTCCATAAGTTTCAACGGAAGGCTTACGAACGATGGTGATCCCCTGATCCAGCAGATTTTGGTAATCCCGTTCGAAATTGTCGGTATGTAAAAACAAAAAGACGCGCCCGCCGGTCTGGTTGCCGATCCTGCTATTTTGCAAGTCGTTGGCTGCTTTGGCGAGGAGGAGGTTGCAACCGCCATCGCCTTTTGGAGCCACAACGACCCAGCGTTTGGTTTCGCTCAGCGCGGTATCTTCCACGAGGTCGAATTTCAGTTTTTGCGTATAAAAAGCGATGGCTTCGTCGTAGTCATTCACCACCAGGGCGATCTGTGTTAGTTTTTGATCCATACAAATTTGAAGGCTTTCTTTGACGCAAATTTGCACAATTTCCACAAAGATCAATTCGCTTTTGTTTTTAATATCGCCTAGCAGTTAAAAATACCTCCTCTTCGGGTTGGAAAAATAACGTGTTGTTTTAAGTGTGAGGAAAAGATTTCAGATTATAGGAATTTGCGGAATTTGTGTCAGGACAAGTCACAAGTCAACCCATAACCTTTAACTTATATACTTGTTCACGGATAAATTTCGGATTTTTCTTTTCCCGAAATTTTCAGTGAACAGTTATACCGATCCCGACACGTCGGGAATTAATTTTTATAATCCGAAACCCGCCTGACGACACGGGCAGGTCTATGCGGTGTCGTGTATAACTCTTTCTCTTTTATTCATCTTTTCTCACGCGGAGATTCAAAATATTTCCCATGTGGTAGCAGGTGCGGCAACGGGCTTCGTAACGATCTTTTTCGCCGAGTACGACGGTGGTTTCATCGGCGACCAGGCGATAGGAATGGGTAGCGAGGTTGCCGCAGTGCTGGCAGATCGCATGGACTTTGGTGATGTATTCGGAGACGGCCAGCAGGTTGGGCATAGGCCCGAAAGGAAGTCCGCGATAGTCCATATCCAGGCCGGCGACGATCACTCTGACGCCTTTCAATGCGAGCGACTGGCATACATCCGGCAGTTCCATGTCAAAGAATTGCGCCTCGTCGATGCCCACCACGCTGACGCCTTCGGAAAGGGACAGTATCCTGGAAGAATTTTCGACAGGGGTGGAGGGGATTTCATTGGCATCGTGTGAAACTACGTTGTTTTCGTGGTAGCGGGTATCCGCTTTGGGTTTAAAAATTTCTACAGTTTGGTTGGCGATTTTTGCTCTTTTCAACCGCCGGATCAATTCCTCTGTTTTTCCTGAAAACATCGATCCGCAGATCACTTCGATCCAGCCGCTTCGCTGGCCTTTAAAATGTGGCTCAAGAAACATCTTTGTCTGAAAATTAAGAAATTGTGTTTTAAGAAACTATTTTTGTACACTCGTTCCGGTATAAATTTCAGATTTTTTTTATTCCGAAATTTATACCGGAACAGTTATACCGACTAAGGCATAGGTTATTTTTTAAAATCGGAATCTATGCCGTGTCGTGTGTAAAAATGCCGGGTTGAGTTGATTTTGTTAAAAAAAACCGCCGCTCGCTAAGATAAGTTTTCAAATTGAAACGTTCCTTTTTAAATTCATTTTTAATACAAACCGAAATCGACCCATTGTATGAATATCAAACAAGCTAATATAATCCTCGAAAAGATCAACCGCCTTTATAAAAGCATGACGCTCGATCCGAGCAACATCGACGAGTTCGAACAAGAATTGATGCTCAGCTATATCCGGCAGCTTCACGATGCTTTTTCTATTGATGGTAAACCTATGAAAAAATCAAAGGCCGAACTGCCACCGGTTGTCAATTTTCCCAAACAGGAACATAATCCTGAACCGAAACCCGAATCCAAGCTTGAACCGAAACCCGAATCCAAGCTTGAACCGAAACCCGAACTGAACCCTGAGCCGAAATCAATCAGGCAGGAAGACATTCCTGTAAAATCCGACGAACCAAAGCCCAAAGTTGCAAGGTTTGAAGAGCAGCCGGCGGAATCTATCCCCAACCCTGCTCCAAGCCGAAAGTACGAACCGGCTACCTCGACATCAGGCATTTCAAAGGAAGACCTCAATGAGCTTTTCGATGTAAAACAAGCTAAAGAGCTTTCGGAAAAACTTGGCGAATCGCCGATCAGCGACCTGACCAAAGCGATGGGACTGAATGAAAAAATATTTACCATCAACGAACTCTTCGGCGGAGATACCAAAGCGTTTGACCTGATGCTCAAAACGCTCAATACTTTCAATAGTTTTGAACAGGCCAAAGCTTATCTTTCCGAAAATTTCGCCGGCCAGTACGACTGGACCCACAAGGAAAAAAAGAAAAAAGCCATCAATCTGATAAAATTGATCCGCAGAAGATATAATTGAGGAGCTTTCCGATGGGTTATGGGTTATGGGTTATTGAGTTGATTAAGTTGATGCTTCGACAAGCTCAGCCCGCCCGCCCGACAGTCGGGCAGGCACGAGTTGGGGTATTAGGTTGATTGAGTTATTGGCCGACTTTCCAACTTAACAGATTAGCACATCAGCACATCAGCACATTAGCACATTAGCACATTAGCACATTAGCAAATCAAACAATTTCAAAATCTGAACACTTCATTTTTTTAACCATTTTCAAGCTTTAAACATGCAATCCGCTAACCTTTTCCTGATCGTACTGCTGGCTTTTACAACACTTCATTGCACCAATAATGAAACCTCCGGCACTTCCGAATCTCCATCAACAGATTCCATTTCCACAATTGATCAAAAAATACAAAAATACGTTTCCATCAAACTGACGACAGATCTGTCTGCTTTGACGGAAAATGAGAAAAAAATGATTCCGATCCTGATCGAAGCCGGAAAGATCATGGACAACCTGTTTTGGTATGAAGCTTATGGCGACAAAAATGAATTGCTGAAAAGTGTTTCGGATCCAAATGTGAAACAATACATCGGGATCAATTACGGTCCCTGGGATCGCCTCGACGGCAACAAACCTTTTGTCGAAGGCATTGGTGAAAAACCGCTCGGCGCCAATTTTTATCCGGACAATATGACCAAAGAAGAATTTGAAGCGGCTGACCTTCCCGGAAAAACTGGTCTTTATAATTTTATTCGCCGCGACGAAAACGGGAAATTGATCACTATTCCATACCACGTTCAATTCAAAGATCAAGTGACAAAAGCTGCCGGCCTGCTGCGCGAAGCCGCCGCCCTCGCCGAAGATGCCGGTTTGAAAAAATACCTCGAAATGCGGGCGACTGCTTTGCTGGACGACAACTACAAGGACAGCGACCTCGCCTGGCTCGACATGAAAACCAACAAGATCGATTGTGTCATCGGCCCTATCGAAAACTATGAAGATAAATTGTATAATTACAAAACCGCCCACGAAGCTTACGTGCTCGTAAAAGATATGGAATGGAGCAAGCGGCTCGCCAAATACGCTGCTTTTCTTCCGGAGCTTCAGACGGGCATCCCCGTTCCCGAAAAATACAAAAAGGAAAAACCCGGAAGCGATACCGAACTCAATGCCTATGACGTGATCTTTTACGCAGGCGATTGCAACGCGGGGAGCAAAACCATCGCTATCAACCTTCCCAACGATGAAGACGTTCAGCTTCAGAAAGGTACGCGCCGTTTGCAACTCAAAAATGCCATGCGTGCCAAGTTCGACAAAATACTCATCCCCATTTCCGATGTGCTCATCGCCGACGATCAGCGCAGTCATATCACTTTTGACGCCTTTTTCAGCAATGTCATGTTCCATGAAGTGGCTCACGGCTTAGGCATAAAAAATACGGTCAATGACAAAGGCACTGTTCGCGAAGCATTGCTGGAACATTTTTCAGCGATCGAGGAAGGCAAAGCGGATATCCTCGGCCTTTACATGATCAACCAGTTGCACAAAAAGGGCGAGATCACCGGCGACATCAAAGATCATTACATCACTTTTATGGCGGGGATTTTCCGCTCGGTGCGATTTGGTGCAGCCAGCGCTCACGGAAAAGCCAACATGATCTGCTTCAACTTTTTCCAGGAAAAAGGCGCTTTCCAAAGGGATGAAACCACCGGAAAATATAGCGTCGATTTTGAAAACTTCCGCAAAGCAACCGACGAATTATCGGAGTTGATCCTAACCCTACAAGGCGATGGCGATTATGTAGGAGCTGCCGGCCTGCTCTCCGAAAAGGGCATCATCAAACCGAAGCTCCAGGCCGACCTCGACAGGCTTACCGCTGCCAGCATTCCCGTGGATGTGGTCTTTGAGCAGGGACTGGAAGCGCTGGGTTTGTAAGAATGAAACAGGTTCCGAAACTCGTTTTTCCAATCGGATTGGCTTTTTCGGTCGTTTTGGGAATCCTGGTTTTCACCTTTATGAAAGGAAAAGAAATTCCCCTGACGATAGGCCCTGAAAAAGGCGCTTTGCTCCTGGCCGGAGGCGGCGATTCCGAAAGTTTTTACGAAAATTTTGCGATGCTGGCAGGTGGAAAAGATGCGGCTATTGTCGTTATCCCCACCGCTGAATCGGATGACTGGCTTATGGCCGATCCCGGCTTTGAGATTTATAAAAAGTCATTTGAAGCGCGGGGCTTTTCAAATATTACCATCCTGCACACCCGCGACAGGGGCGAAGCCGATTCGGAAGAATTTATCCAACCTTTGCAAAATGCCGGCGGCGTTTGGATTGCCGGCGGTCGTCAATGGCGATTGGCTGACAGTTACCTGAACACCAAAACCCACGAAGCGCTCTGGAATCTGCTCGACCGCAATGGCGTCATCGCGGGAACTTCAGCCGGAGCGACCATCCAGGGAAGCTACCTCGTGCGCGGCGACACGAAAACCAATACGATCATGATGGGCGACCACGAAGAAGGTTTTGGGTTTATCACAAACATCGCCGTCGATCAGCACCTGCTGGCTCGCAACCGGCAGTTTGATCTTTTCGAAATCCTGGAAAAACGCCCGGAATTGCTGGGGATAGGTCTCGATGAAAATGCCGGGATCGTGGTAAAAGGCAATTGGTTCGAAGTGATCGGTGAAAGTTATATTGCCGTTTACGACGGAAAAATGTGGTCGGAAGATTTGCAAACCTATTCGGCATTGCCGCCGGGTAGTCGTTCATTTTATCTGCTGCGACCCGGCGAAAAATATGACCTGTTAACCCGCAGGAAGATCAAAGCTTCCCGATAACTGGCAAGTATAATCGTATTGCAAATATCGGAGCGATTAAATGTCTATCAGCCGCAAAGTTTATTAGGAGTAATAATGCTCGTTTTTTAACCTGCTAGTATGGCTATTTAAGTATAATTTTTTCAATTCTTCTATCGTATTTGTAATTGACTATTTGCTCGTTTAATATTAGTTCTATTGCTTTTTCAATTTCTTCAAATGGGACCACAAACCATTCCCTCGGGCTTATTCTTTTTCCTTTGATGATTTCTATATCAACGCTCAAGCATGCCTCTGAAAAAAAACGATGAAGCAATAGTTCCAGTTTGTCCGCATTACGATTGTAGCATTTGTACGAGGCAACTTTTATGACATCTGCAAATAAATAGGTGGCTTCATTTTTTGCGTTTTTAATTCGCTCATCTATTTGAACAGTTGAAAAGCCTATTTTATGCAAATTTTTAATTGAATAAATTTCAGGATGTTCAGACTTAGACTTTAAAACATAAATCCAACCGGTTTGTATATCTTCTTCTTCTACCAGGTTGGCATTCACAAACAATTCATTTTCGGTGGATTCATAAGTGTTTGTTATCATTTTTCCGTTCTTCTGAATCTGCTTTCCTAACGAACGATAAAGCATATTGCTGGATGTTCCATTTTCAAATATGGTGGTAGTTCTTCCATCAACTCTAACCCTATTTCCGGATCGCAATTTTACATTTTCTTCTTTTAATTCTGCGGATTCTAAGTATAGAAGTACCCCATCCACAATATAGAAATCACCAACATGCAGGTTTTTTTCAATGTTTTGGAATTTCATTATTTTCCGCTTGCCCTCTTTTATTTCCCTGTGTACTTTCTGGAACATTGCTTCATAAGGCTTGAAATCTTCCTCTTGCATTGGTTTTCGTCTTTCAATTTTGTCTGCTTCTGCTCTTTCTTCTTTAGGAATGTGTTTATACTTAAAAATGGATAGCTCTTCTTCTGTATTCAGCAGATCATCTTCTTCATTCAGAATATCATCAATGGAAGGCTTTTCCATTTCTACATAACCGAGTAAATTATGCTTGTCAAATGGCTTCAATATTTTTTTCTTTGCTTCATCTTCTTTAAAGGTCTTTAGTTTGGCCAATAGCCCATATTCTGACATACTGGATGAATTAGGCTCTCGGTTATTTTTATCCACGAAAGCATTGATTTCTTCAAAAGCATCAATCAATCTGTCTTCATCTGATTTGATGTTTGAATATTTTGTCTTTGATTCAAGCATTCCAAATTCATCATCATTGAATATTTCGTCTAATGATATTTTTTTCTTTTTACTCATTTTCTAACATCCTTTTTCGCTTTAATTCCCTTAAAAATATTAAAGCCTCAGCCATTCGTTTTTCCTTTGGGTCAAACGATTGTAAATTAGGCGGTTCTCCTGTTTTTTCTCGCCATTCTTTAATTTTCGGCCAAAGCAAAACAGCTTCTTCTTCGGTCATTTCAATTTTTGTGGACTGGATATTTTCGTCAATCAATTTCAATACCTGAGTGGTAACCGATTTTGACAATATCTCAAATGCTCTTTGAAAAGGATTGACCTGGTCAATAAGATCAATATGGATATCATCAATATTGACAAAGCTACCAGCCATGCGAATAAATTTTTTGTCGCCCTGTTCTTCGATAGTGCTGTTTTTAATGACAGAATCTACGACTACGTGTTGCCGGACTGCTTCTACATCATCATCGCTTAAATCCGGATATACTTCCCGAATGATTTTAGGAATCAAAACCGTGTTAATGACTTCCGGTTCAAGATTACCCGGCATGGCTTTTAACATTTGATCGTCCTGAAGAATGCGCGCCTTTAAATCATTCAGATCACTTTTAATAATGTCTCTTGCACGCTGAGAAGTAGGGAGTTTAAAGCCTCTTATTTTTATCGTGTTTTCATCATCTTCGGTTTCCTCTTCTTCGTCATCATCATCTTTTTTGAGTTTAAACGTGAAGTTTGGAGCCAACACCTGTTCCATCAACAAAGAGGCTGTAATAGCCTTTAGCATGTTATTGACGGCTACTTTCACTTCATCATCCTCAGCTTCAGGGCAGGCAATGAGATTGGTAAACTGTGCATGTGTTTTATTGTTGCTGTCCCGCGTTGCACGACCGATGATTTGAATGATTTCAGTAAGTGAACCTCTGTAACCTATGGTTAAAGCATGCTGGCAGTAGGGCCAGTCAAACCCTTCTTTTGCCATGCCCAATGCAATGATAATGTCAATGTCATCAGGCGAACTGACTTGCCTTAAATAGCTGGCTATTTTATCTCTCGATTTAGGATTGTCGTTCACCAGATCCGCCACTTTCAGGGTTTTTCCAGACCGTTTACTTTTTACATAAAGCACTCCGGTTTCCTCGTCCTGATAGTCCAGTTCACCTAAGGCGTCAATAATATGGTCTACTTCTTCCAATTTTTGTTTAGATGACTCTGTGGCATTGACATTTGGAATATGAATGATGGTCTTTTTGCCTTCATTTTCATCAAATATTTCTTCCAGGGCAGATATTGGTTTATCAAACGGCTTTTTGAAATAACGACCAGTATAGAAATGATAACCAATTCCCAATGATTTTAAAAACTCGTAGCCGTTCAACTGTTCATAATAGTTGTAGGTTACCGGAATAAATTTTCTCTCGTCTTCCGGCATTAACACCGGAACATTGTCGCCTCTGAAATACGAACCGGTCATAGCCACAATGTGTGCATTAGACTTTTTCATAATGTTTTTCATCACATCGCCCAAACGATTATCTCCATCTGCGGAAACATGGTGAAACTCATCAATGGTAATTAAAGTATTGTCAAATCTTTTCTCGTCAATTCCATCACAAGCAAAACGAAGGGTCGCGTGTGTACAGATCAAAATTTGCTCATCCGAATCCAGAAATTGAATAAACGCTTTCACCTTGCTTTTCTCAGAACCGGAAGTACAGAGGTTGTATTTTGGGTTGGGGTTCCAGTCGGCAAAAAAACCATGCTTTTTAAGCTCTGTAGCAGCAAACGATGCCCCAATGGATTTTTCCGGTACGGCTACAATCACCTTTTTGATGCCTTGATTTTGAAGTTTGTCCAAGGCAATGAACATTAATGCCCTGGATTTGCCGGAAGCAGGTGGCGCTTTAATGAGTAAATATTGGGCCGTACGTGCCGCAAAAGCCCGTTCCTGCATTTCACGCATTCCCAGTTCATTGGTCTTTTTACTCTTTCCGGTTTGGTTATAGGTTACGTGTACTAAATCGGGCATAGTCTATTCTTTTATATCCTTTGATCTATTTTCAATTTGTTTTATGAAGTCTTTTTCAGCTTTGGAAAGCTCATTTTTAATCTGTTCTTTATATTTTTCATACTCTGCATGAGCCTTTTCCAGGGCTTTTTCGTGGCTTACATTTCCGGCATGCGTCAGAATTTCATTGCCTGACATTTTCAGGAAATCGTCTAATCGTGCGACCCAGTCTTTCATGTACATGGGTTTTCTGTTGAGTGCCTGCAATTCGGCGAGTTCCAGGTAGGCTGTGACCATTCTGTTCAGCGCATCAAGTTCCTTTTCATTGAGGTAGTTTTTAGCAATCTCTGTTTCTTTTCTGGTAGGCTTTTCTCCTTTAAAACTCGTTAGTCCCAAATTAGGTTTGCCGGCACTTATTCTTTTGTAAATCACTTCGGCAGCCGTTTGCCCATGGGCTGCCCAATGCATTTTATTCTGAACGGTCTTGAAAAAAGTTTGTGAAAATTCAGCATTTGGGTCATAGTCTATACTGGTGGCATAAATATCCAGCACCTTCCGCCAAAATACTTTTTCTGAGGAGCGGATATCCCTGATGCGAGCCAGCAGTTCATCAAAGTAATTCCCTCCACCGGCTTCTTTCAAGAGTTCATCGTTCATGGTGAAGCCTTTTACAATGTACTCCTTTATGCGGGCAGTAGCCCATTTTCTGAATTGTACTCCTCTGTGCGATTTTACACGATATCCGACCGAAATAATGACATCAAGATTGTAAAACATTACCGGCTTGTCTGAACCACTAATGTGCAAATTTTGCACATTGCTTTTTTCTTCCAGTTCACCTTCTTTAAATACATTCCCTATATGTTTGGTGATCACGCTTCTTTCACGCTGAAAAAGCTCGCTTATCTGTTCCTGTGTCAACCAAACGGTTTCGTCTTCAAGGCGCGCCTGAATTTTGGTTTGTCCGTCTTCTGTTTGATAAATGATTATTTCTGAGCTCATTTTGCTTTCTTTTTTCGGGTTTTCTTTTGTTTGGCAAATAAGGTGTCGGCTTTTATCATTTCTTCGTATTGCTTAAACAAATACTCCAAGCGTTCTGTGTCGTTTTTAAAGGGTTGCAGGCGATAACATTTTTCCACAGCTTCATCCAGTTCTTGATGGGCTTGCTTTAATCCTTTGGGCATGGTAGCAGGGTTGTAGAGCTGGGCCATGGTCTTTTCCGGGTGCTTGGCACGTTCATCCAATACAGCAAATACGTACAGGTTGAGCGTTTCTTTTTGCTTGTTGGTGATTTCCGGGAAAGGAAAAGTATTGTAGCAAATATCTTTTGAGTATCTGTAATCTGTCTTCATTTTCCCGCCAACAGCACGTATCCAAACCATGTGCATACGGGAGTTTATTATTGCAAACATAATTGGTTCAGCATCATAAACAACTTGTGCTGCGTTTGAAACAACTGTGTCTGTTCCTAAGTATCCGCAAGGAATATATTCTCGTTTTTCAGAAGAAACACTTGGAACAATTAGTTGACTTTCTCTTGGTGTATTCCTATCTCTGAATTGATGTGATCGTTTTGCTAACTCGTTCGTGCCTTTATCTTTACTTTTTAAACGATGTGTCTTAGTTTTTTCAATCCGTTTCTTGATTTCAGCTATTTCAAGAGCTTCATTCAATTGTTCATCTTCAATCCATAAGCAATAGCGCTTGTTTCCTCTTATAAATTCTGACGAACCCAGTAATATCTTGATAAACTTTTGTGTTTCTTGATTTTCAGCAACGATCCTTTTTCTTTCTTCTTCAGTAAGTATCAGCCCACCTCCATCATTAGGCATATTACCAAATTTCATTTCGGGAAATTTTGACAATGGTTTGCTTCTTCCTGCCACTACTATATCAGCCGCATCCATTAGATAGGGGTTAATGTTTTTAGCCGTCTTTTTAAAACCTCCCTTAATCAGGTATTTAGGAGAATTAAATGCATTCCTTAGTCCAACAATGATTACGGTAACCCCTGCATTGCCTTTCGCATTGTTTGTCCATTTGAAGGAAGGATAGGCAAAATCTATTTCTATTTCTTCTGCAATAATATAAGGCCAAATCAACGGTACCTGCTGCCCCTGACAAATGGAATTGGTGCTTACAAAGGCACATTTTGCGTTATTACCTTTGATATATTTTGTCCCTTTGTAAAACCAGATGTTGATATAATCTAAATCCCGATATTTTTTAAACCCTTTAAACACAAAGTCCATATCCTGCTTTTGACTTGCACCTTGTTTTCTCGCTCCTTCATAAGGGGGATTGCCAATGATATAAACTTCATCTTTTTCTGCAATCGGACAAACGTCCTTCCAATCCAAACGGGTGGCATTGTCTCTAACAATCTTTCCGGCTTCTTTCAGTGGTAAAATGTCTTTAGACCTACCATAATCAAAAAGGCGGTCTTCAAACACAAGGTTCATTTGATGTTCTGCCAGCCACAAGGAAAGAATGGCCATTTCGTGGGCAAAGTCGTCAATCTCAATGCCGTAAAACTGGGATAGATAAATCGAAGTCCACTGCAATTCAGGGTTCGGGCTTAATTCAATGATCCGTTCCAATATTTTTATTTCCAGTAAACGGATTTCCTTATAGGTGATGATCAGGAAATTACCACTGCCACAAGCCGGATCAAAGAACTTGATCTTCGACATGCGATTGATCAATTTCCTGAGTTGTGGTATGCTGTCTTTTCGTTTTTCAAACTCGGCTTCCAGCTCGTCTAAAAACAAAGGCTTGATCAGTTTCTTGATGTTTTCAACCGAAGTGTAGTGCATCCCCAAATTGCTCCGATATCCGGGAATCACTACGGCCTGTATCATGGAGCCGAAAATATCCGGGTTTATATTCTTCCATTGCAGTTCGCCCAATGCCACCAATGTTTTAAAAGCTCTGGAAGTAAACTTTGGTGATTCTACCAGGTCTTTGAATAACCCGCCATTTACATATTCAAATCGGGCTAAATAGTCAGGGAACAGGCTTTTTTCTTCTGAATTGAGCCGTTTAAAAAGATCGTTAAGGAATAAATGGGCATCCTTTCCGCTGGGATCAGTATGCTGTACCAACGTTTTTGTAAAGATACTTTCCTCCTTAAAGATGCCGGTATCTTCCGCAAAAAAGCAGAACAACAAACGGGATAAAAACAGGTTCAGGTTATGAAGGGATTCGACAGAATCATGAATGTTGTGGTTTTCCTGAATGAGTAAGTTGTACAATTCACCCATTTTATAGGCAGCATTGCGGTCGGCTTCGTTATCGTTGGCATTATGGTAGGCTTCTGCCCCTGCTAACGGCAAAAAGAAATCGAAGTATTTTGGGAGTTCTTTTAGTTTAATATCCAAAGGCAGTTTATTCAGCTTTAAATCCTTGGCTACTATCGTGTTATAGTCGGTAACAATCGCAAAGCGAGGTTGGTGGCGAGTGATGCTTTCATCTTTGGCAACCTGTTCAATGGTGCTTAATAGCTTGTCGGCATTTTCTTCTTTAAAGAAGATTTTCTTTTTGTAAAGTACTTCTCCTTCATTTTTGGAGAGGTTGAAATCACCTTTTTTCAGCCGGGTTATTGAAGTTTTCGAAATACCATAAGCCAACAGTAAATCATAAATGAATTCTTCTTGCGAAAAATTCTCAATGAGACGTACAACATTATTTTCTATTTCCTTGCTGGTCATTGCAATTCAAATTTCTTTAGGTGTCGCATCAAACTTCACGGGCTTTATTCTGTATTTCTCCGGGTTTAATCATGTGTAAATAGCAGATTTAATGGTGTCCGTTTCTAAATTTTGCTGAATGCTCCAGCGGCTGATTCGTTTTCCCTGCTTGGGTAATTCCGTGTCCAATACCACATAAGAAGCTGTCTTTGATTCCTGGAGTTTTTCAATAATATCCGTGTTGATATCCAGTATTTCCAATAAAAAACCAAGTCTTTTTATAACCGCCTGAGAATTGAATTTTTCAGCGTATTCCAGAAGCTTATTGAATTTTATTTTGTCTTTTGAAATGTAAAGCGCACGGGCAATTTCTACTATGCCTCCGGCATAATCCGGTTTAAAAAGACAATCGATAAAAGTTTTTTCCAGATCAGAGCATAATACTTTATGATAACTATCGATCCATATTTTTTTTGCTCCAAAAAAATGTTCGCTATTATGATAGATGAATTGAAAGGTTACCCCTTTTATCTCTATTTGTGTTGGGCGCAGTTGTTTGGCAACAACAATTTGTTCTTTTAATGACGGCTGGGTGATCAGATTGTGGATTTGCAAAGCAGAGTAGTAACCAATATAGTGATCGGTTCCTTTGGTTAAAGGCTCAGCCAATAAATGCCAGTCCGGCATGAAAGTTACCGGATCCTGTTCGTATGGAATCAGGCAATAAAGGCCTCTTTTTAACCTCATTAAAAGCCCACGCCTGACCATATCACTAAGTAGTTCTTTTAAAGCACTTTCACTTGAATTTGGAAGTGCTTTTCTTGCTTCACTATAGTCAAAACAATCTTGCTCGATCTTATTGAAATAAGCCAATATCTCACTTGACTGTGTTGATATGTTTTTACTTTGCATAGTAAAATAGTCAGCTAAAACCTGACTACAATGATACAAAAAATAAAAACATTTTCAAAAAATGATCTCTTGTAGCCTAATAGTCAGCTAAAACCTGACTAATGAGATATGAAACATTATTTACTGTTTGAAACCGTGCTTATGTTTGAATTTCCAAAAAGTTCAGTTGCATCTTTATCTCGTGTTTCTGATAAAGTATCTTTTGTAACGATTAATCGACGCCTGATGTAAGCATCGGCTCAATAGGATAGTTAAACAGGACAAACCCTTCAATCAATAACCACCTTGCTAACGACATACCTATCCTTGTCTTCCACCCTCAGAAAATACATACCCTTTTCCAGGCGCTCTACATTTATAGTGTTGACAAGGTTTGTTATCTTTTTTTCAAGCACATTCCTGCCCTGTAAGTCGAACAGGGTGACCACCGTTCCTGCAAGGCTGAATTCCGAGCCGGTGAGGTCAATGGTCAATTCCTGAGCAGTGGGGTTGGGATAAATAGTTATATTTTCCGGGAAAGCTATGTTTTTCGTGCCGGAGATGCCGCTTAATTTCACTACCCAGAAATCCCCTCCACCATGATTGCCCGTAACATCGCCATCATTTGACCCGGACCCTCCTGCGACAATGTACCCGCCATCCGTGGTTTGCTGTATGGAATTTGCCCCTTCCGAACCTGATCCTCCGAGGGATTTTTGCCATTGGATATTTCCACTGCTGTTTAATTTCACTACCCAGTAATCATTACCACCATGATTGCCTGTTACATCGCCATCATTTGAGTTGGAATATCCTGCAACGATGTACCCTCCATCGGCGGTTTGCTGTATGGAAGTTGCCACGTCAAAATCTGATCCGCCGAAGGATTTCTGCCATTCTATGAGCGGAGCCTGGGCAAATGAAGCGCTC
>CAZKDA010000044.1:0-26221 GCA_964551455.1 uncultured Saprospiraceae bacterium | reverse complement strand
ACAACAATCGCAAATAGCCAGAGTTGACCAAATTGACGTTTTCGGTCAGACACTACTTACAATAATTAGCGGGATAGCCATTTTTTGTGGTAATTGACCCAGTATATGAAGCCTGGAAAGGCGTTTGTTTTATACGCTATCACCCCTGAGAGAAGCGCCTAATTGTAAGTTCCAATATTCTTGTAAGTTATTATAGATAGGATTCCATTGGCATAGCACGGCAATACTAACAATAAAAACAAATGCCAGTGTTATCGATCCTGTTGCCATACTATTTGTACTTTTAAAACCTTTTGCTATCCAAAGGATTAAAAAGAACGCTAATGGAAACAGTCCCGTAGGGCCTTTGCAAAAAAAGGCCAAAACGATACACAATGCACCCAACGCAATATAGGCAAATCTTAAAGCGGAGAATTTAGAGTAAGAAATGATTAAAAAATAAACGGATAGCAGTGTGAACAAACCCATTGTACACTCCAAAAAATTGTTTGGATATCCGCTGAAAATATTTTCATTTAGTAAGAATAAAATTAAAACGACCGGAGCAAGCGTTTTTACATATTTCTCTTGAGTTGCAATTCTATTCCACACTTTTGTTAGTAAAATACAGGTAAGAATAAGTGTGACCGCGCAATAAATCCGCTCCGTATGAATTCCGGAGCCAAGCCACTTAAAAAAGAATGATTGCAGAATAAAGACTAGCGGAGGATGTGAATAAAACTCCGAATCAAAAGTTGCTGTAAAGAATGGCGCCCAGAAATGCCCAATATTATTTGCAAGATTGTGTGATATAGTGGCATACCATAATCCATCTACAAACATTCCATCTTGAATCAAAATCGGTAATATAAGCCAACTTGCAACAGCTATAACGCAAATGTATAAGAAATTCCGGGCTGTAAAAATGCGATTAGCAGGCATGTTTTAATTTCTAGGGCATGTAAATTATATATCTAATATACTTTGTTATTTTCAGAATGCCACGCTGATTAACTCTCAAAGGAAGAAAGCCAAAAACTAAACTACCTTCAACACACAATTCGTTGAAAGGATTTTTTTTAATCCGCAGTTGTTAGTGTATTCAATTTAAACACAATACATAAATTCACCTGTAGGCACATCCTTTTCCTTATTCCGCGCTTACCATGCACCGGAGGTTGAGGTGCCCGTTATTTTTCCGTTCTGGTAAGTGGTGGTTATTTTGGTGGTGCCTGGCCAGGTTTTAGCAGAGTCCATAACATTTTTCCGGTAACGCTCATGCATCTGCTGAGAATGAGAAAACCCCTGCCAGCGTTGACTCCGATCACCGCCAATTGGCGACCAGGGAAGTGAAGCGATTCTTTGCCTTTCTGCTCTCGCTCGTCTTTCTGCCGCTGCCGCTTCGCTTTGATCATATTTTACCCACTCTTCATATCGCCGCTTTGCTTCTTCCTTTCGTTTATTTTCAGCGGCAATACTTTTTGCTTTGGCATTAGATATAATTTCGATAAAAGCGTCTTCAACATATAAAATAATTGCTTCAAGGTTTTCACTTTGCATTTCTTTGGGAATATATGCTTTGTGTGTCAGGCATTGCCAGGAGCCTGTTTCAATAGATTTTGCAAAAATCATGAACGGGTTAATATCGTGAAAATGGTGGAATCGCAGTTTTTGACTGAAAAAAGGTTCTACTTCGGAATAAAGCGGTTTTTTATGTTTCTCTACTTCCGTGAAGTCGATTTTAGGATCTATAGAATTTGAAACCTGAGCGACTCCCCACTGGAACTTATTATCCTCAATATATGGAACAATAAAGCCGTAGGTTATAAATATTTTTTTTGAGACCTCTCCTCCGGTATATTTCGCTTGATAATAGTTGTCATTTTTATAAATGACTTCGGAAAACAAAGGCTGTAGCCCTAAACTATTCTCAGGGATATAAAAACTTCCATCAGATTCAAGTTTTGAAAAAACGCCAGCTAAATCGTGGTTTTCAACTAAGAACATTCTGCCCAGGTCTTCTGGCGCTCGTTCTCCCTGAGCGGCGTCTGCTGAAAAAAAGATACCTTCGAATGTATGTACCATCAATACCGGGCCTAAAGCGCTTTTAACAGTAAGGTCAGGATTCATGGTTATAATGATCGCCTGGCTGTCTAGCGTTTCACCAAATTGAATGAACCCTTTTTCATCAAATTGGAAATACTGGCTAAAGACGAATCCATCTTTCAGGTCAACTAAATTTTCCCATTTCTTTTCTATATTTTCACCATGAAAGAGGTAAGCACCTGTGTGCTTTTCAATTTTTTCAGATACTTCCCACCCGCCATTCGGAAAGTGCTTTGCATTTTTTGGTACGGCTGCAAAGTTTGCTTCTGCACCGAAGCCATAAAATGTTCGTTCAGCAAGAAAGGGTTGTACAAAACCCGCTGATTGCCTCACGTACTCGCTATTTTGCGGCAATACCAACTCACCTGTTTCCGTAATGATCCAATGAATATCTTTGCTAAACGGTTTTTGTTTTCTTTGTCCGTTAGCCAACCTAATACTGGAATAGTAATAATCGTACCTTCCCACTAAACCCACACCAGGTACATATCCAATAAATCCATCTAATCTGTATCGGTTTTTGCCCCACTTGGGTTTGTCCTGAGGTTTGCTATAATCTTTTGGTTTATTCGTTTTATACAAAGGAAGATCTTTGTATCCTACAAAATACGACCACCACGATATGGTATTGGAGGTTTCTTTTTCTGATAGTATTTTCATAACAAACTCCTTTGACAGATCAAGGTCAACATAGATCGCCCCGCCCGATAATGTATAATCTTTGCCTCCTAAATGAATGATGAAATCATCACCTTTTTCTGTCACTTTGTAATTGCCGGGTTTGATATTTGGGTGGATCGGTTTTTCATGTGTTTGGGCGTATGATAAGCCGGCGCAAAATAACATTATAGTTGTCAATATTATTTCATGCCTGATGTTGATCGATTTTCTCATTTCAATATTGATTTGAGGTATTAAATAAAATGTTTGGATCGAATGTTAAGAAAGTTGTCAAAAATGAAAGTAACCAAGTTTAAGCCAAACCTTTTTGTCCATCAACGTTTTTAGCTCAAAGCCTAAAATCAGGCATCTCCCTCAGTTCAAATACACCGCTTCCTCCTCCACATCGAGGATTTGTACATCGATATCTTCATGGAGTGTGGTGGCAAGGGAAAGCCCCATATAATCGACCTTTACGGGGAAGGATTTGTGCTGGCGATCTACGAGCACGGCTACTTCGATCTTTTTGGGGAGGATATTCAGCAGAGGCTTGGTGGCGTAAAAGATGGTGCGGCCGGTGTTGGCTACATCATCGACAATGATGATGACCTTGTTTTGCAGTTGTTCCAAAGGCATATCGATGGTGACTTCCGTTTCCAGGGGGTTGGCGGGGCTGAGCCGGATGCGGGTCAGGGTGAATTTGATGGCAGCGATCTTTTTCAATTCTTTGCGGATCATCTTGGCGAAGCCCATGCCGTTGTTGTTGATCCCTGCGAGGATGATCTCTTCTTCGCCGAAGTTGTTTTCCAGAATTTGGAAAGCAAGGCGTTTTATCTTTTGCCTGATCTGCCGTTCATTCAGAAGTTTCAGTCCCATGATTCAGAATTGATGTTTTTAGACACGGATTACGCAAATTGTTGTAAAGATTTTTTCAGGTTTTAATTCGCGTAATTTGCGAAAATTTGTGTCCTTTTCAAATGTTCCCTTTCTAAAAAATGAACAACATTAAAAATTTGCCCGTATAATTTTCCTTAATGTGGCTTTACATTGTATTTTTAGCCAAATCAAAAATAGCTAAAAACCCATAGCCTGCCCTATGATCCAACAAATAATTTTTTCCGTCATTGCGATAGCGACATTTGCGTTTGCTTTCCGCCAATTTGCAAAGATCAGGCGGAATGTCTTGCTCGGTAAAGATGAAAAAATTGACGACAACGCAGGTCAGCGTTGGAAGAATGTTTTGCTGATCGCTTTTGGGCAGAAAAAGATGTTTAAAAACTGGATACCTGCCGTTTTTCACTTTTTTATATACTTCGCCTTTTTGCTGACCCAGATCGAACTGATCGAGATTTTGATTGACGGCTTCTCCGGCGAACACAGGTTTTTTGCCCCGATGTTAGGTGGGTTTTACACTTTTCTCATCAACTTCATCGAGCTTCTTTCCCTGCTGGCTTTCGTTGCGACATTTGTATTCCTCGCGCGGCGTAATCTCCTGAAAGTCCCGCGTTTCCACAAACCGGAAATGACCCGCTGGCCAAAGCTCGACGCAAACCTGATCCTGCTCGGTGAACTGGCGTTGCTCACCGGAATCTTCTCCATGAACGGTGCCGATGTGTTGTTGCAAACAATCGATCCGGCGCATTTTCCCGACACCGGCACGCTGGCCATCAGCAGTATTTTGGGGCCTGCGTTGTTCGGCAGCCTGGAACCCGGAACTTTGATGGTGGTCGAAAGATTTGGCTGGTGGCTGCATATCCTGGTGGTTTTTGCTTTTTTGCTGTATCTGCCGCATTCCAAACACCTGCACATCTTCCTGGCTTTTCCAAATACTTATTTTGCAAAACTGACTCCGAAAGGGCAAATGGAAAATATGCCGGAGATCATGAACGAAGTCAAATCCATGATGGGGCTGTCAACAAGTTCGGATGCTCCCGCGATGACTGAGGAAATTCCGGAATTTGGCGCCAATGACATCTTTACACTTAGCTGGAAAAACATCCTCGATGCCTATTCCTGCACGGAATGCGGGCGCTGCACGGCTGCCTGTCCGGCCAACCTTACCGGCAAAAAACTGTCGCCCCGGAAAATTATGATGGACATCCGGGACCGGGCGGAGGAAGTTGGCAGAAATCTCGATAGCGGAGACAAAACTTTTATCAAAGCAGAAACCCAAAATGAAAACGGAAAGCTGACCAAAACAAATTACCACGATGGAAAATCGCTTTTCGATTACATCACTCCGGAAGAACTGCATGCCTGCACCACTTGCAACGCCTGCGTGGAAGCCTGCCCGGTCCAGATCAATCCGCTCGATCCAATCCTGAAAATGCGACGATATGAAATTCTCACGCTTTCTGCTGGCCCCTCGGATTGGCTGCCCATGTTCAATAGCCTGGAGAATAGCGGTTCTGTCTGGCAAATACCCGATGAACGGGTCAAGTGGGCGAAAGATGCCCTTGAGAAATGATTGCTGAAAATTATAAATAAGATTTACCATGAAAATCAACCTGAAAACGATATTCACTGCCGGCTTACTTTTCTCATTGATCGCTGCCCACAGCCAGGACACTTTTTCAATCGTTGCGGTGGATGCCGAAACCGGAGAGATTGGTTCTGCCGGAGCCTCCTGCGTCGATAATGCCGACCAGTTTGGCGGCGTGATGCTGATCAGCGGAATTATCCCGGGGCGCGGTGCCGTGAATGCCCAGGCCAATATTTGCATTCAACATGTCAATTTGATTAATGCGATAGATCAAATGGAGTTGGGATTGGCTCCCGACGAGATTATAGATTGGCTTTATGACAACGAT
The DNA here is from genome assembly GCA_964551455.1 of uncultured Saprospiraceae bacterium. Lineage (GTDB taxonomy): Bacteria > Bacteroidota > Bacteroidia > Chitinophagales > Saprospiraceae > JAHDHW01. Next base: position 20,666 of record CAZKDA010000044.1, on the reverse strand, counting down.
GCCTGCGCATTTGGAAACAATGAACAGCGGCAATATGGTATCGTCGATTTTGATTCGATGGGCGCTCCGAGAAGTGCAGCTTTTACAGGTTCAAGCACATTAAGTTACGCGGGGCATAGGGTAGGGACCAATTATGCTATTCAGGGAAATATTTTGCTCGGACCGGAGATACTGGATTCGATGGAATATCATTTTTTAAACACATCCGGATCGCTTGCCACGCGATTGATGGCTGCTCTCCAGGGAGCGAATGTACCTGGCGCCGACTCGCGATGTCTGGACGAAGGGACGAGTTCGAAGTCAGCATTCCTCCGTGTTTTTAAACCTGACGATGATCCCGGAAACCCGTATTTGGAAATCAATGTTCAATTGTCGCCTGACGGTGTGGAACCGATAGATTCTGTCCAGGTTTTATTTGACCAATGGAATACCAGCGGGCTGTCCGATATTTTAGAAAATTCTGAAATTCGGGTTTACCCCAACCCTGCCACAGAAACCTTTTTTATCGAAACCGAAAATTTTCAAAACAAACAGGTCAGTTTCTTTTCGTCTGACGGCAGATTGCTTTTTCACCAAAAGCTGAACGGCAAAACAACGGAAATCCAGCAATCTCAATTGAAATCCAAAGGATTGATCTTCTACAAAATTACGGATGATGCCGGGTTGACGATCCAAAGCGGCAAACTCATTTTAAACTAAAGAACATAACTTACATGTCAATAAAACTGAAAATACCCATCATGTCAGAACTCGCTGCTGAAGGCCGCGAACCGGAAATCTTGTTTTGGGTTGGATGCGCTGGCAGTTTCGATTCGCGGGCACAAAAAGTTACTGTGGCTTTTGCCAAAATTCTGAATGCAGCCGGGATCGATTTTGCCATACTCGGCAACGAAGAAAGCTGCACCGGCGATCCGGCCAGAAGAGCAGGAAACGAGTTTATTTTTCAAATGACTGCCCTGCAAAATATCGAAACACTGAAAATGTACAATGTCAAAAAGATAGTCACTGCCTGCCCGCATTGTTTTAATATTTTAAAAAATGAATACCCTGCACTTGGCGGAAATTACGAAGTGCTGCACCATACCAGTTTTTTGCAACAACTGCTCGATGAAGGTAAAATAACGGTGGAAGGCGGCGCCTTTGAAGGGAAAAAGATCACCTACCACGACAGTTGTTACCTCGGCAGAGCCAATGGCATTTACGAAGCGCCGAGGTCGGTTTTGCAAAGCCTTGACAATGAACTGATCGAAATGAAACGCTGTAAAACGAATGGCTTGTGCTGTGGCGCCGGCGGAGCGCAAATGTTCAAGGAAGACGAACCCGGAAACAAACGCGTCAATGTTGAAAGAACGGAAGAAGCATTGGCAACAAAAGCTGAAGTGATCGCCGTGAACTGCCCCTTTTGCCTCACGATGATGCAAGATGGTGTCAAATCAAAAGATCGACATGATGATATTATGGTCGTTGATCTCGCCGAGCTGATCGTGAACAACAAGGGCTGGTGAACGTTTTGAAATGATAGAAAATTTATACAAAAATTGCAGGAAAAAATGATCCCTTACGATTTATTACCCGATGAAACCAGGGTTTGGATTTACCAAGCCAGCCGAGCGCTGAACGAAGATGATTTGCAACAACTCCGTCCTGCATTAAATCGATTTGTCGCCGACTGGACCAGCCACAACCACAAACTCAACGCCTTTGGCGAAATTTTTCACAAGCGCTTCATCGTGCTCATGGTCGATGAAAGTCAGGCCGGCGCCAGCGGATGTTCCATCGACAAATCGGTTTATTTTATTAAAGAAGTTGAAAAGGCTTTTGAAATCAACCTGTTTGATCGAATGACTTTTACCTACCGCGAAGGAAATGAAATCAAAGCCGCACACCGCGATGAATTTGCACGGCTATTTTCAGAAGGCAAACTAACCGACGAAACTTTGGTTTTCGATAATCTCGTGAAAACCAAAAAGGATTTTGACGAAGCCTGGCTCAAACCTCTTGGGCAAAGCTGGCACAAACGGATGGTTTGATTTATTTCACAGAAACTGGAACAAATCGCTTCGATGATTGTAATTGCAGGGATATGCCTCACCCCTAAAAAGGCAGAGCGTACAAAAAAATGGTACCCGTAAGAAAAAATAACTATTTTTGCCAAATAATGTCAAGACAAACTCATGTCAACAATCTTTGGTAATAAAATCAGGAAAATTCGAGAGGAAAGACAAATCCCTCAACGACAGTTGGCTGCTGCGTTGGAAATAGATACGGCAACATACTGTAAAATTGAAAAAGGCGACAGACGAGCAAGACGAGAACAGGTTACTGTAATTGCGGAATTGCTTGAAGTAGACTCAAAAGAGTTAATACGTTTATGGTCGGCAGACAAGGTTTACGACATTATTGCCGAAGAGGAAGAAGCCACACAAATTTTGAAGGTGGTTGCCGAAAGCATCGTAAAATATAAACGTAAATCTGCCAAAGTATGAAACCACTTGTAAAATACAGAGGAGGAAAATCAAAAGAAATTCCTCATTTGATTAAGCATATTCCTCAATATGACGGACGATATATTGAGCCGTTTTTTGGTGGTGGGGCTTTGTTTTTTCATTTAGAGCCAAAGAGAGCGATCATCAACGACATTAATTCCAAACTAATATCGTTTTACTTGGGCGTTAAAAACGACTTTGTAACTCTCAAAGCTGAACTAACTGAAATTGAGAAAATTTACACTATAAACCGCAGGAAATTTGAAGAACTAAAAAGTAAAACTCCGGACAAGCGTGTTGAAGACGAAAACGAGCCTCTCTATTATCAAATCAGAGATATGTTCAACGACTTGACTGAAAAGAAATATTCTGATGCCTTGCTTTATTTTTTCATAAACAAGACTGCGTATTCAGGAATGATACGATATAATGCCAAGGGCGAGTTCAACGTGCCATACGGACGATATGCCAAACTGAATACTTCTTTGGTTACAAAATCTCACAGCAAATTACTTGCTAACACAGAAATTTATAATCTTGACTATTCCGAGATTTTTAAAATGACAACTAAAGAAGATTTTATGTTTTTAGACCCGCCTTATGACTGTATTTTTTCAGACTATGGAAATGTTGAACACAAGGATGGATTTGATGAAAGAAATCACATTGAATTAGCTAATTTATACAAGCGACTAAAATGTAAGGCACTAATGGTAATTGGCAGAACTCCATTGACAGAAAAACTGTATGGAGATATGATAGTTGATGAGTATGGAAAATCGTATGCAGTAAATATTAGAAATAGATTTAAGTCAGAAGCAAATCATATCTTGATTTCAAACCACGGCAACGTTGCCAAAAAACGTTTTCCTGAATTAGAATTTGAAAAGGATTAGCACTGTAAAACGATATGGCAAGAATAGGCAGTAAAGTAATTTTCGTTACCACTTCCCCACGGACACCGGCTAAAATGATTCCTGAAATTGGATTGTTGCACACTCACTTTGCAGGGCAACGGTGGAATACCGAAACACAAAGGGAATTTATGGAATTATTGAAGGATGAAAACTTTTTCAGTGGCGAAGGTGCAAATAATCCGGCATTTAGTGCAAGAGACCGAATAAACCGAGCACCCAAAGCACTTGGTTTCGTAATTCTCTCCCCAGCAATTCAGCTTACTCCAGCTGGTGAAGAACTTGTAAACTCAAGAAGAAAAGACGAAATATTTTTAAGGCAGTTACTCAAATTTCAAGTTCCCTCTCCGTTTCACAAGCCAACTGCAAACTCCGCAGATTTTTGGGTAAAACCGTATCTCGAACTTTTCAGACTTATCAGGCAATTCGGATCATTGAAATTTGATGAATTGATGATGTTTGGTTTGCAATTAGTTGATTATCGGGAGTTTGAAATAATTGTTGAAAAAATCAATCAATTCAGAATAGAAAAAGCACAGGATAAAGGTAATTACAAGAAATTTCGTGCTGATTATTTTGAATCCGAACTCCGTAAAATTTATAGTAGCGATATAAGTTCAGGCAACACAAAAACAAGGGAAACGAATGATGCTTCAATAGCAAAATTCCTGAAAACCAAGTCAAGCAATATGCGAGATTACGCTGATGCTTGCTTTCGTTATTTGAGAGCCACAGGATTGGTCAATATTTCGCATCTGGGAAAATCCATTTCAATTGTTCCCGAAAAAATTCAGGAAGTTGACTACTTTCTACAAAATTCAGATAGAGAGCCTTGCTTCATTGATAACGAAGGACAGTATGTAACATATCTTGGGAATCCACAAATACCTTCTCTATTAACAGACAACAGAGAATTACTTGAACATAAAATACGAACCGAATTTCCGCAGATTGAAATATCTGCAACTGCAACTTTGCAAGATCTCAAAAACATATTTGCTGACGAGCTAGAAAACAGAAAGGAGCAAATACTTATCGAACAAGTTGCAGCAATTAAAGATTACCGGCTGTTTGAGGAGATAAATACAACATTTGAACAAATACTCGATAATTCTCTCTATGACACCCCGTTAATGTTGGAATGGAATACCTGGCGTGCAATGACAATGTTGGACGGTGGAAACATTAAGGCTAACCTAAAATTTGATGACTTTGGTAATCCAATGTCGACAGCACAGGGTAATATGGCTGACATTGTTTGCGATTATGGCAACTTCGGTTTAACAGTTGAGGTAACTATGCAAAGCGGACAAAGACAATATGAAACAGAAGGAGAGCCCGTAACAAGACACCTTGCAAAATACAAGAGAGAAACTGAAAGACCTGCTTACTGTTTGTTTATCGCTCCAAAAATAAATGACGCCTGCAAAGCTCATTTTTACGCATTGCACAAAATGAATATCCAATATTATGGTGGGACTTCGACAATTGTTCCCTTACCGTTGAATGTTTTTATTAAAATGATTGAGAACTCACATCGCGCAAATTATGTTCCCGAACCAAGACACGTTCAACGATTTTTCGAGCGTTCAAATGAATTGGCAAACTCGACAGATAACGAAGTAGATTGGTATAACGGTATTACACAAGAAGCACTAAATTGGCTGACAGAATAAAGGACGAAGGCATAACACGGTATATGAAAAAATGGCCGGACAGTGCTAAATTCCAAGTTCGTAACTCGTATTTATGTATTATACCGTTGGACAGTTATTCGCTGAGAAATGCCCAACTTTTTATATGCCGAAAACGAAAGCAAATCGATAGCTTAATAAAAATATCAAACCGAACTCAAAATGTTAGGAAAAGTAAAGCACTGGTTGGGAATTGAAGGTATAAAGCTCAGGCTTTTGATCCCGGAGGAGATTGGCGAAAATGAAAAAACGCTGAATGGCCAGATCCAATTCCAGTCGATGAACAAACAGACCATCACATTCATCAAAGTGCAAATGATAGAAAAATACAGCCGTGGCCGCAAAGATGAAAAGCTGGTTGACGAATACCTGCTGGGCGAACTTTCGCTCGACCGGGAGATCGTGATCCCCGCCAATGAAATTATTACCGTTGAATTTAGCCTTCCTTTTGAATTAAACAAATCCGAAATGGATGAAATGGAAGGTAAAAACCTGGTTTTGAAACGAATCGTCAAAACTGCCAAATGGTTCAACCGCGTAAAATCAGACTATCGCATCGAAGCGGAAGCCAAAGTCAAGGGAGTTGCATTAAGTCCCTTCGATAGAAAGCCTATAGTACTCAAATGAGCTATTGCTCAATTACTTCCTTTTTCTCCTCAAAGCCTTTTATGATCTCGGAATCGCTTTTATACAGGTTTTCCAGCATGAATCGAGCAGATTCTGCAAAGGCATCGTCGGGGTATTTCTCAAGAAAAGTTTCGTAGATCGCCTTGGCCTGCTCCTTATGTCCGAGGTTGTCGTCGATGGTGAAAGCTTTTAAAAACAAAGCCTGAGGCGCTTTTTCGTGGTCGGGATAATTGGTGATTATATGATCGTACAATCGGAGGGTAGTTTCGTAATCACGGATATTTCTGGAAGTTTCGGCGGCTTTCAGCAGCAGGACGGGAGATAAAGTATCTGCTGGAAATTTTCCGGCGTATTCTTCACAGGCGGCGATATACTGCTTGGCCATTTCACTATCGATCTTCCGGGTATTTTTGTCGTAAACTTTGCCGGTCAACTCATCGATCCTGGTGGTCAACTCCGCTTGTTCATTGCTACTGTCACCACAGGCAAACAGGAAAGAACATAATGCCAATAATATTATCTTTGTTTCCATGAATCTGATTTTAGGTTTCAAATTTATAAAAAATCCTTTTCTTTTTAACCAATAAAAATTTCAACTATTCAATGTCCCGTTTTTTGTTTTTTATTTGCTGCTTCTGCATTGTCATAATTTCGTGTAACAACAAGTTAAATAAGCGATTTATCGATTCGGCGCCTCATTTTTCAACAGAAGAGAAAAGCGCTGATTGTTGCAAGGATAAATTGTCCTACATTCCCGATCTTGATCACCTTGATCACACGCCTGTTAAATACCTGCGGTTCAATTTTCATATTATAGCCAAAGCGGACAGCACCGGAAATTTTGACCAAAAAAACGGTCGTGTTTTTATCAAACAAGTCATGGATGCTGCCAACGAAAAACTTCGCCGCAATACCAAGATGAATCTGCCGCCCGGAAATAATACGCCGGTGATCCCGATGCGTTATCAATATGTAATCTCACCCCGCCCGAATGATCCTAATGATGACGGGATCCATTTTCATTATGATGATGATCTGTACCACCTGATTGGAATCGGCAAGGATAAAAACAATTACAGCAAGGCGGTTTATGAAAAATATGGAATCCAGAAAGATACGGTTTTTAACATATTCGTCCTGTCTCATCATGTCGATAGCCTGGAATCGCCGACATATAAAGCTGACGCCAAAGGGATTGGCTTCGGAACCTGGCTGAAAGTCGGTCATTGGTATGAAGGAACCCGCGATACCACCTGGGAAAACGGAAAACTAAAACTCCCTTACACACAATGGGAGGCCTTAAAATTGTTGCACCACGAAGTCGGTCATTGCCTTGGCCTTCGGCATACCTGGCAGGGCAACGACGGTTGCGACGATACTCCCAATCACCCGAATTGCTGGAACAAATCCAAAACGCCCCCCTGCGATACTATGTGGAGCAACAACGTGATGGATTACAACGCCCATGCCGGCGCCTGGTCGCCATGCCAGATCGGAACAGTTCACCACAATTTTTCAAATAAAAATAAACACATGCGCAAGCTGCTGGTACCGACGTGGTGTACCCTGGATGAAAACAAAACAATCAACATTACAGATACGATATTGTGGTGCAGCGCAAAAGACCTCGAAGGCCATATCGTTATTCACGACGGAGGTAGCCTTACCATAAGATGCACGGTTTCTTTGCCGAAAGATGCAAAGATCATCATTCATCCTAACGGGAAGCTGATCCTCGACGGCGCAACCTTAGAAAACGACTGCGGCGACAAATGGCTCGGCATAGAACAATGGTCGAAAAAAGATCAAAAAGGTGAGTTGATCCTGAAAAATGCTCCGGTCATAAAAGACCTGGAACATGCTGTTGTCTTTGATGTGAATACCTGAGTTATCGCGGAATTGCTTCGCCTTGGGGATATAAGGGGATAGACACTCGGCTGGCCGAGTGTCGCGGATCGTAGGGGATTATCATTCATCCCCAACTATCCCCGATACGCCATCGGCGTAACTGTCCCTTTGTCCCCGGATTTCATGAGCGGTATAAAAAACAAAACGACCTGCTTTTTTTAAAGCAAGTCGTTTTGAGTATTTCAAAATTTTAGCTGAAAACTATCTTTTTATCAATTCCAAAACATGGGATTTGTCATTTTTGCCCGCCTGGATATGCAGGAAATAAATGGCGTCCGGATAGGAATTCAAATCGATTTCTACGGAGGTTTCTCCGGCAGGGATCTGGTAGGATTCCAGTTTTTGTCCCAGGCTGTTGTACAAAGTTAAGGTTGAAAGTTGTTCGTAAGCATGTGAAGCTTCAATCCTGAACAACCCTTGCGAGGGATTCGGATGCGCGGCAAATTGCTGGTCAGATTGAGCAAAATCCACTTCAGCCGTATTGGAGTAGTTGACGAAATTGCTCATCATGGCTTGTTGCCTGATGCGATAAACGTTTCTTCCCAACATTGGACTGGAATCGATGTACGAATAATGATTGATCGAATCGTTGTGCGCATTTCCGGGAACCATTGCGATTTCTGCAAAATTATTTCCATTGGAAGACCTTTCCACAAGGTAATAGAACAAACCATCCTCCGGCCCGGTCGTCCATTTGATCACAACATTTTTGCTTTCAGCAATGATCTCAGCGCTAGGCCCCGATGTAAAAGGATCGGGGATGCCTTCGGTACAATATTCATGATTGTTCGGCAGCACGGTTATTGTGACCTGGTTGGTTGATTCCACTGAAAATGTAGGACAGCCCTCACGTCGGATACAACGGATAAAATAGGTGGTGACGAACAGAGGTCCCGGGTTATAATTTTCTACATTCGAGTTGGGAATTTCCATCCACGACGGATTTGGAAATGATCCGCCGGCAACTGATTTTAACCACAAATATTCAGGATTCCCGGAGCCACCGGATGGTGGGATGACAGTGTGAAGCGTTTCCGGAGCATCACCGGCGCAGATAAACTGATCCTGGCCGATAGTTCCACCGTAAGTAAAATCTTCGCAGAGGTAATACATACCTGCATCGTAAGACAGGTCGTTTGCCATGCCCTGAAAAACCACGATCGGTTCAGTAAACCCGGTTAAAGTATCGGCATTACTGTCCAACTCTATATCATTGCCTTGGTATTGCGGTGAAAATTTATAGACTTCAGTATTAGGTGCAAACCTTATGTAATATTCGCCGGGCTCCACACAACTAAACAAATAATGACCATTGTTTGAAGTGAGTGTCCAATCCTCCTGAACATCGTCGCCGGTGTATAAAGTACCATCGGGTCCGGCGGAATGCAGCGCAACGTAAACATTGTTCACACCGGGTTCAATCGGGTCCTGGATACCGTTTTTATTGTAATCAAAAAACACATAATCACCAAGACTAGTGCCGCAGAAATAGAACCCCGCATCGATAGAAAACAAACATTCGGAAATGTCGAGACTGAATATATTCGTAACACCCGTCGTCGGATTGGGGTTGCTGTCCAGATCGGTGTTGCTGCCGGCAAATTGTGGAGAACCGACATAGCCGGCAGGAGTTTCAAAAGTGATCTGGTAAGTCCCGGCGGGCAAACCGTCAAAGATATACGAACCGTCCGGATTGCTGGTGGTTGTTCGGTTGACGGGTACCTGAGCATTGCTGGTGCCGGAAAGGTGGATGACAATACCATCGAAACCCGGCTCACCGGAGTTTTGTATTCCATTTTCGTTAAGGTCGTCCCAAACGAAATCTCCTACTTTTGCAGGATCGAAAAGCGTTACGGATGAAACGCAGGTGCAATCCTCGGCATCTGTCACGATGACAGAATAGGAGCCGGAAGTTAAGTCTGTAATTTGTGCAGTGGTTTGGTTATTACTCCATTGATAAGTCAGCGGCGCTGTACCACCAACTACGTTCACCGAGGCGCTGCCGTCATTGCCGCCAAAAACGCTGATATCGACACCTTCATTAAAACTCGAAGTTACAATAGCGCTACAGGAAGTGATCCCGACGGTACCTCCCACTATGGTTGAATCAGCAGCCGTACAGCCGTTGGAATCGGTGACGGTGACAAAATAAGTTCCGGGCAAAAGGTTGAAAGCATCTTCACCTGTTTGCATAGCCGGATCGTCCCATTGGTAAATATATGGAGGGGTTCCGGTCATCGCACTTACATGGGCGATCCCATTGGGGCCGCAATCGGCGTCGGCAGTTGTGGACATGATAATCCATAAACCCTCGGGAGACAATTGCACCTCGATGGAATTGCTGGCCATTTCTCCCTGTGAGTCCGTAACGGTCACAGTATATGTTCCGCTGGTTAGGTTATACACGATATCGGTGGTGTCACCTGTATTCCATAGATAAGTGAAACCCGGTGTTCCTCCGGCTACAACAACGCTGACCGAGCCATCACTGCTGTTGGTACAGGTTTCATCGGTTGTACTAAGAAATAGTTCCATGTTAAAATTGCCGGGATTCGGCGGTAATGTGGAATGAGCAACCATTGGCAGCATAAAAAAACAAAAGAGCATGAGGGTAGCAAAAAGCTGCTGCACTAATTTTCTCAAAATTGTAAAATTCAATATTTCCATGAAAATTAAATTTTAAAATGAAATACAAGTTTGTGTTTCAAAGTGATAACGTTATCACCATTAAGAAAAAAATCCAAAACCATCATGGTTTAAGATCAAAAAGTATTCGGATGGCTGTTAGTACTTTGCTTGTGTGGAGTTTTGCGGGTATTACTCTTCGAGCTATAAATATAATTGGGAAACGTATTAATGTTTGTCTAATTTTTTGAAAGTTAACTCCTTATGATAAAGGTACAAATAAAATAATATTTTCACAATATTAAATTTATTTCTTTAACGGGGGCAGCGTTTTTAAAATATTAACGGAAATAAAACATTTTTATGAACTTATTGAAGCTGGTCAAAGACTTCTCAAACGACTGCCAATCGCTTTGCCGGTGTACAAAATTAAGCAAAAGAATCGTCAGTTTCAAATGGCCAATTATTAATTGATCCAAATATTTAAAAAAATAAATTTTGACGAAAAATATTCAATGAGAAACCTTACTGCCCCGATCCGATCCGGTAAGTTTCAACAACTCAGCGTGAATTTCCAACACCTGCCGAACCAGGCTTTTCGAGCCGTCGTTTTGGATAACAAAATCCGAGAGGGAGATTTTTTCATCATCCTGCATTTGTTGTCCGATCCTGGCCAAAATCGCTTCGCGAGTAGTGTTGTCGCGTTGCATGATCCGCCGGATCCGCAACTCAAGCGGGGCAACTACAGTGATCACTTTGTCGAGGAATTTATAGCTGCCGCTTTCAAACAATAGCGCAGCTTCTTTGAGTGTGTAAGGAACATTTTCCTGAGCGTTATGCCAGGTTTCGCTGTCTTTCAAAACTGCAGGATGCACGGCTTCGTTGAGTTGGGAGAGTTTGTTGGGGTCCTGAAATGCAAGGTCGGAGATCAATTTCCGGTTCAAAGCGCCATCGGCGAGATAGGCATCGGGACCAAAGATCGAAATTATTTTTTGTTGCAGGGTTTTGTCTGTCGTCATTAGCTGTTTGGCGCTGTCATCAGCGAGATAAACCGGTATTCCTAAAATCCGGAAGATTTTACAAACGGTGGTTTTCCCGCTACCCATACCTCCTGTGATCCCCACTTTTAACATCTCGATCTGATTTAGTGTAAGCAAATTTACACCTCCCTTCTTTAAGTTCCCGATTTCTTTCTACTAATGCAGCTTTTGTGTAAATTGGTGCGTATAAATTTATCGTTTTCAAATATAAAACCATCAGTTTGATCAATAAAATTACTTTGAAATTTATCTTGCCCGTAATGCTTGTCGCTTGTGTTCTAAACACAAAAGCACAGGACATTCACTTCTCCCAGTTTTATTATTCTCCCATGAATTCCAATCCGGCGCTGACAGGTGTTTTCCCTGAAGACATCCGGTTCAGCGGAATTTACAGAAAGCAGTGGGGGGCGGTTCCGGTTCCTTACCTGACCTTTTCCGGCGCTTTCGACACAAAGATATTTTCCGGATTGAGCGATAGCGGATATTTTGGAGCCGGCCTGCTTTTCAATTATGACAAACAAGGTTTTGGCAGTGCCGGTGGCCCGGAGTTACAATTGATGCAACTCACTTTGAGCGGATCATATACCCAGCGCCTGAATGACCATAATTTTTTGACCGCAGGTGTACAAGTGGGAACCCTCAACCGGGGATTTGTTGTCGATGGCCTTAGTTTTGAAAACCAATACAACGGCGACATTTTTGTTCCGGGTCTGCCTAGCCGCGAAAATTTCGATCAAACCAGCATCACTTTTCTGGATTATTCCGCCGGCATCAACTGGCATATTCAAACCGAATCCGGGCTTAGTGTAAATGTCGGAGCGGGTTTGTTTCATCTTACCAAACCAAAACAGAATTTTTACAACCAATCGGAATCGAGGCTGCCCATGCGGCAATCCTTCAACCTCATCGGGAAAATTCCGCTGGCTACTTTGTGGAGCATGCACGTTGCACTGTTAGTTCACAAACAGGGAGTTTACAACGAGACATTGTTTGGAGGAGCCTTTGAATACCAGTTGAATACGCAACGCGGCCAGGAGCTTTCACTTCAATTGGGAACCAACTTCAGACATGCCGGAGAAAGCGATGCGGTCATTCCAACATTCGGCGTTCGATATTTATCCTGGCAATTGGGGATCAGTTACGATATCAATGTCTCCCAATTTAAAGCCGCAACTAACGGCAATGGCGGGCCGGAAATCGCCCTCATTTACACTATAACCAAGGTGAAACCGCCTGGAATTTTTAAAGCCTGCCCAATTTTTTAAATTCCGAAAATCAACCTTTTTTGAGATGAAATATCAGGTTTTGTTTATTTGTTTGATGTTATCCGGCACTCCTTTTTCTTTTGCTCAAACTGCCAAAGCTTATGAGAAGGAAGGCGATAAAGCGTTTTCCCAACGCGACTTTGGCGCTGCGCTCGAATATTACCGGAATGCTTTGGAATTCGATAACGAAAAAACAGGGTTACAATATAAATACGCCGAAGTCGCCCGCCTTTTTCACGCTTATGATTTTGCTGCTGATTATTATAGGGCTGTGTTGGAAAGCGAAACCGCAGCAGATTTTCCGCTGACCAATTATTGGTTAGGGATGGTGAAAAAAAGTATGGGGGAATACCAGGAAGCCAAACAGTATTTTCAATCATTTTTAGCACAATCCAGTGAAACTGACGGCCAATATATCGAATCGGCAAAAAATGAAATTGAAAGTTGTATCTGGGCTTTGGGTATTATAAAACAAAAAGACGAGGGTATTACCATTCATCATCTCGACAAAAATATAAACACGCCTTTTTCAGAATTCGGGCCGCTGCTTCAGGGAGATACGCTTTATTATTCTTCATTGCGCTATGATCATCCTACCGACAAACACAAACCTCCACATAAGATTTCCAAAGTCCTTTATTCTTTGGATGGCAGTAGAGGCAGGACTTTGAAAAGAAGGTTTAATGAAACGGAAAAACACACGGCTCATGCTGCTTTAACCAAAGACGGCAAACGGATTTTTTACACGATATGCGAAAACAAGGAAAATGCAGAGATCCGGTGCCAGTTATATTTCCGCGAAATGGAAAAACACAACCGATGGGGAAAACCCGTAAAATTGCCGGAAGAGATCAACATGCCGGAATTCACCTCCACCCATCCTTGCATCGGAAAGAACACGGCAACCGGCAGTGAAATCTTGTTTTTCGTTTCTGACAGGCCAGGAGGAAAAGGTAAACTGGACATTTGGTTTTGTACAATTTTGCCAAAAGGAAAATTTTCGGAACCAAAAAACCTGGAACAGATCAACACCATTGAAAACGACATCACACCATTTTTCCACGATGCCTCGCAAACCCTGTTTTTCAGCTCCGATGGCTATAAAACCCTGGGAGGCTACGACATTTTCAAATCCAAAATAACAAATGGAAACTGGACTGAACCGGAGCACACTGGATTCCCGCTGAACAGCAGCTACAACGATGTTTATTTTGTTCTCAACAATGATTCGACATTGGCTTATCTTTCTTCCAATCGCCTGGGATCGATGTATCTCGATGAAAACAATAAATCCTGCTGCAACGATATTTACAAAGTGACTTTCGCAAAACGAGATACCACCAAATTGACGCCTCCTCCCGGCGACAGCCTGACTTATGTTTATGATCCGGCGGATCCTATACCGCCCGTCACAGAAACTGAAGAGGACACTCCGCCGACAAACCTGGAAGATTTCCTTCCGTTGGCTTTGTATTTTGACAACGACGAACCGGACAAAAGAACCCGGCGAACCACCACAAAAAAGAGTTATGGGGAAACTTATGATAAGTACATTAAACGCCAAAACATTTTTGTAGAAGAATTTTTAAAAGAAATCCCGGAGAGTGAGCAGGAAGAAGTTGAATATGACATCAATGACTTTTTTGTAAGAAAGGTAAAACGCGGATTTGATTACCTCGATCTGTTCTCAAATATCCTTTTGGAACGTCTTCGCGAAGGTGAAAAAATAGAGATTTTTGTAAAAGGCTTCACCAGTCCCAGGGCAAAGAGCGATTATAACATTCAGCTTGGAAAAAGGAGGATCAGCAGTGTGAAAAATCATTTTGAAACCTATAATAACAAAGTATTTAAGCCTTTTATCGAAAGTGGTCAACTCATTATTTCCGAGCGTTCCTTTGGCGAAACGACTGTGCCGGAAGGCGTCAGCGACGATCTCGACGATGTCCGGCTTTCCATCTATAGCGTAGAAGCTTCGATTGAACGACGTGTTGAGATCGTGGAGATAAAACGCAATTAAAACAATATTTCTCCTTCTTGTAATTTTATCATACATATCACTTTTTTGTATTGTGTATTTTAATGCTTTTCAGATGAAAAAGGCTCATCTGGTGTATATGATTTTGGAATGAATATTGATTCAGTTAAGCAATTGCTCATGGAAAAAATTTGCTTAACAACAAACAAACCGCAAGCGCTTCTCAGCCTGGCGATGATCAGGATCATCACTATGCGATCATTTTAAAACTGAATCAAGGTAATCATGAAAAATCTTCGTCCCGTTTTTCTAACATTGTTTTTTTTGGAAGTTGTTTGTGCGGTGCATGGTCAGGTCACAGCTGATTTTACGTATAGCGCTACATCCGGTTGTGGTTCGTTGCAAGTTTCGTTTTGTGACAATTCTGAATCCCAGCAAGGCAATATTGTGGCCTGGTCATGGAATTTGGGTGGCGCTCCCTCCAGCCTCGAATGCCCCAGCAGGGTTTTCGGAATTCCCGGAACCTATACGGTCTGCCTTACCGCCACAGATGTCAACGGCAATTCGGATACGAAATGCATCGCCGATCTGATCACTGTTCACGCATTACCTCAACCGGATTTCATAGCCACACCTTTACAAGGTTGCGCTCCGGCAGAAATCGCATTCACCGATCTTTCAACTTCACAGGATGCACCTATCGTTAGTTGGTTGTTTGGCTTGGGAGGTTCCTGTGGAACGGTTTATACTACAATGCTCAACGACCCGGCAGCAATTTGTGAATATCAAATTCCCGATGATTATACGATCAGCCTGACCGTGACGGATGCAAATGGCTGTTCGGCAACAAAAACGAAAACAGATTACCTGGTTATATCGCCTTCGCCAAAAGCCTTGTTCTCAACGTTTGATACCATTGGTTGCAACCCTCCGTTCACAGCTACTTTTTCCAATCAAAGTCCATTGATACCAGGTGTTGAATTCCACTGGGATTTTGGAGCCGGCAATGGAACTTATGAAGGGGTAAATCTACCTCCGATCACATTTAACTCCGCCGGAAAACACACCATAACTTTGGTCGCTCTCCAACCCATGTCCGGTTGCAGCGATACCTTTACCATAGAAAATTTAGTGGAAGTCGGTTATGACGTCGATTTTGAATTTACTCCGGAAAGTGGCTGTAAAGATATGGTTGTAGATTTTACAGATCTATCTCCGGAAGCTGCCGATAATGTCCTTTGGGATTTTGGCGATGGCAACTTCTCCAATGATCCTAATCCAACACATCAATACACGGCGCCCGGCTGTTATTTTGTAAAACTGGCCAGAAAAATCGGCGACTGCTGGACTGAAAAATTTTCATCAAATTGCATCAGTGTTTCAGGCCCGCCTGTGGTGACTTACAACAATGATAACAATATCGGCTGCACGCTTCCACATGTTGTAAATTTTGCCGGAACTTCGGTTAGTGCGGTAAGCTGGCATTGGGATTTCGGTGATAATACTACCAGCACGTTGCAAAATCCAACGCATGTTTATAACACTTACGGAGATTTTCCGGTAACATTGACCGTGACGAATTCAGCAGGTTGTACAAATTCCGTGACCATCAACACCATAAAAATCCAACCCGTTGTAGCACAATTGGTTGACGATCAGATAGCGGGTTGTGCACCAATGACTATAACCTTAAAGGAAAATACATCGAGCATAACACCGATCATCAGTTGGTCGTGGAAAGTAGTTACCACGAACAGCGCTTATATTTCTTCATCCCCCAGTCCTACATTTACCATCAGCGATATTGGCGTTTTTAATGTCCAGCTTACGGTTGTAAATACTTTGGGATGTTATGATATTCAGACTTTTCAGGGGGCGATCAGTGTCGGCTCCATTCCTGACTTGGCCTTTACTGCCGATCCGGTGGAAAGCTGCGTGGAACAACCGATCACCTTTACCGATCTATCTGATGCGACGGTTGATTTCTGGTATTGGGATTTTGGGGATGGGAATACTTCGGATCAATCGGATCCGGTGCATTTTTACCTGGACACCGGATATTTTGACGTCAACCTGATCGCTTCGCACAATGGTTGTGTAAACTCGGTTGTGTATCCTGATTACATCCACATCACAGCGCCTGTTTCAAAATACAGCGTCATCAAGTTTTGCGACGATACTTATCAGAGAAAATTTAAAAATGAAGCTATCGGACCGGATTCTATTTTTTGGGATTTTGGCGTTCCCTGGTTGACCACCGATACTTCGTCGTTGGCTAATCCGGAATTCACCTATCCCGATACCGGGTATTTTTTCGTTACGCAAACTGTGTACAACTCTACAACCGGTTGTCAACATTCACGAACGGAGGAAATACACATTACCGACCCTCAAGCTCATTTTTCGCTTTCCGCCAACGAAGGTTGTGTGCCGATGACAATAACCCTGATCGATCAATCCAATTTTGCCAATACCTATGCATGGAGCAGTCCGACGGGTGTTCTTTCCGATCCGAATATTTCTAACCCGACGATCACATACAATGCTCCCGGAACTTATTCCAATATTCAATTGATCGTGCGGGACGAAAACAACTGTCGCGATACTTTTGTGTTTACCGACCAGATATTTGTCAACCAGATCGTACCCGATATCAATGTTGATCCATCGTCGGGATGTCCCGGGCTGGAAGTATTTTTTAGTGACAATTCTCAAAATTTATACACTCAAAACAGCGAATGGGAATGGACATTCGGGGATAACCTCGGAACATCGGATGAAGAATCGCCGGTTTTTGAATTTCCAGATGTCGGTAATTACAACGTCAGCTTAACAGTTACCGATGAATGGGGTTGCACAGCCAGCGCAACCTTCCCGGAGGTTGTTCAGGTGAGTTCCGCGATCGCTTATTTTGAAGTTGAAAACCAGGGTTGTACTTTTTCGGAAATGGTTTTTCACAACTTCTCCGATGGCGACAACCTAACCTACTCCTGGGATTTTGGCGATGGCAGCCCGCTTTCGACGGACGAATCTCCAACCCATCAATATTCGGCAGAAGGAATTTACACGGTTTGCCTGACCATTACCGATCCCAACGATTGCCAGAACCAGTTGTGTTTAGAAAACTATATCACGGTTAGTGATCCCGAAGCCAGTTTTACTTTGGACAACAACTTCGCCTCATGTCCGCCGCTTACTGTCAATTTTCAAAACCTTTCTACAAATGCGAGCAATTATTTATGGGATTTTGGCGACGGAAGCGGTTTGTCAAACTTGACCAGTCCAACCCATGTGTACACAATTCCGGGTTCTTACGAAGTTTCATTGGTTGTCTGGGATACCCCAAATTGCAAAGACACCTTAACCTTCGACAACCTCGTTGTGTTGGACGGGCCGGTTGGTGAATTTTCATATTCGATCAACACAGCTTGCGCTCCGGCGGAGATCACCTTTAAGGCTACTTCTGTGGCAGATTACATATACACCTGGGATTTCGGCAACGGTGAAGTGATCACCTCTTCGGATTTCATCCAATCTGATTCGTTTACTTACATTTACGATACACCGGGAGATTATACCCCGACGCTCAGCCTCGAAAACAGTACCGGTTGTTTCCGAACTTTGCCCGATATGGGAACGATCCACGTTTCCAGCATGACTCCGGACTTTGTAGCTTCTGAAACCCTGCTTTGCGACGATAATATTCCGATCACTTTTTACAATGTTTCCAGCTCTGTTGACAACCTTGAATCCGTAACCTGGATTTTTGAAGGAGGGAACCCGACAAACAGTTTTAATTTCGAAGAGATCGTAAGTTTTCCCGGTGCCGGAAGTTTTGATGTTACGATGATCGTAAGCAATGGATATTGCACTGACACCTTGCTCAAAGAGGATTACATTTACATAGGTCCGAAACCGGTAGCAGATTTTCAAATGTCGGTGGAGGAAGGGTGTGAACCGTTGGAGATCAGTTTTACAGATCAATCGACGATTTCTGCCGGAATAATCAACCAATGGAACTGGGATTTTTCAAACGGAGCACAGAGTACTCAACAAAACC
This sequence comes from uncultured Saprospiraceae bacterium, assembly GCA_964551455.1. Classification (GTDB taxonomy): domain Bacteria; phylum Bacteroidota; class Bacteroidia; order Chitinophagales; family Saprospiraceae; genus JAHDHW01. The sequence goes on along the minus strand of CAZKDA010000044.1, from coordinate 2,072 downwards.
CCACTCACACATTTTCAGCAGGATCGAATACGCCGGTCACGCTCATCGTCAGTTCAGAGGAAGGTTGCACCGATACCTTGACCCAGATGATCGATGTTTACGCAGCTACATCAGTGAGCCTTAGCGGCAACAACGTGATCTGTCTGGGCGAAGAAGCAAATCTCTTGGCAGAGGTTGCCGGTGACACAACAGGAGCAAGTTATTCCTGGAGTCCTTCTTCCGGCTTGAGTTGTACAGATTGTTTAGATCCGGTGGCCACCCCGTCCGATACCACAACCTATACTTTTTCATTTATCAATGCCGGTGGTTGCGAAACCACGGAAGAAATCACGGTGATCGTAAGGCCATATCCCGTTCCGGTTGTAGAAATTACGCCGGATACCACAATTTGCAAAAACAGTATTATTCAATTGCATGTCTCTGGAGGGTATAATGTTTATAGTTATAACTGGGACAATTCCCAGCCAGGATTAAGCTGTTACACTTCTTGTTTCAATCCAATCGCTGCTCCTTTGGAAACTACAACCTATACCGTTACGGTAACCAATGAATACGGATGTAGCAATCAGGGTGCTGTAACGATCAATATTCTGGATGAAACACAGCCGTTTTTGGGTAATGACCGCACGATTTGTGAAGGAGGAAGTATCCAGTTGGATGCATCCTTTGGCAATGATCCGCAATGGCTGGTCACCGACGGTTTGAGTTGTTCGGCTTGCCCCGATCCCTTTGCATCGCCTGAACAGCAGACGGCCTACATCGCACAGGTCACTACGGATAACGGTTGTAAAATCAGAGATACGCTGGTAATAAATGTTATGACGCCGGAAGATATAGATTCCGGAGAAGATGTCAGAATTTGTAAAGGAGAAACCGTTTCGTTGAGTGGAGTAGGAGAGGGCAATGTTTTCTGGACGCCAAATGATGGAATGACCCATCCTACCAGTTTTTACCCGGAGGTTTCGCCTTCAGTTACAACGACCTTCCTGATGACAGTGATCAATGATGACTGTACCCTTAGAGATTCGGTCACGGTAGAAGTAATTCAAAAAACCGACATCAGTTTGGAGGACGTCACGGTTTGCAAAGGTGAAGGTGTGATGCTCACTGTTGAAGGGCAGGCAGATGCCTATCAATGGTTTCCTTCTCCTGCTCTTTCCAGTCTGGAAGTTGAAAACCCTATTGCATCGCCCTCTAATTCAACGACCTTTACGGTGGTTGCATCTTTTGCTTCCTGCGAGCCGGATACAGCTTCAGCAACGGTTTATGTTTTGCCGAATCCGCAGATCATCATGGAAAGTGAAGTGAGCTTCTTTCCTGGTCAGGAAGTCAGGTTGCATGCATCTGTCGATGGTTTTGGAGATTATACTTATCTCTGGTCACCCGATACGGCCATTAGTTGTATAATGTGTAACAACCCAATCGTCACACCAAGCGGAAGTGAAACCTATGTCGTCACCGTCACGGATAAGGAAACTGGTTGCAGCGCTGAAAAAAGTGTTCATTTGAAATTGTTGAATGAATGCCCGGAAGAGTTGATCTCAATTCCCAATATTTTTACACCGAACGGCGATGGCGTCAACGAAAGCATCAAATTATATTTTTCATCCGTTCTCAACAATGAAATTTACAGCTTCAAGATCTTTGACCGTTGGGGAACTCTTGTTTTTGAAACAACGAACAGTCATGAAGCCTGGGATGGGAAATACAATGGTCGGGACCTTCCCTCCGGTGTTTATATTTACCTGGTGGAAGCGCCTTGTGAAGTAACTGGCGGCAGGATCATGAAAAAAGGAGATTTTCTTCTGTTGCGTTGATTTGCAAAACCACCACCCGTCGCCAAAATTGTGAAAATTTGTGTCGCCCCTCAACGCACCAGCGCCACATCCCCTTTGTAAAGCCGTATTTCCCCATCGACAAATTCAACCTCCGCGAAATAGATAAACACCGCAGGATTCAGAAACTTCTCATTCAGCGAGCCACCCCAGTCGGGCGGAGGTGGAAGTTATGTGGGGGCATGGCTCTGGCGATAGTGCGATCCCGCTTTAGTCAAAATCTGACTAAAGCGGGAT
>CAZKDA010000043.1:0-26236 GCA_964551455.1 uncultured Saprospiraceae bacterium | reverse complement strand
GGATTGTGATTATGGCCTGCAACATGGTAGGCGGCATTGATCCCGTCATCTTCGGATCCGCCTATAAAAGTGGAGCCTACCAGTCCGCTTCCACTGCTGTTCAATTTGGTAACGATGATGTCAAATTTTCCGCTTTTTTGATTTTGAAAAGCGTTTGAGGTTGTTGGAAAATTATTGCTGTTTGTAGTTCCCATGATATATATCTGCTGATCGAAATCAGTGACCATGCTATAGGGATAATCAATATTGCTGCCCCCAAGATAAGTAGCATAGATCAGGTTGCTGCCGGCAGGGTTGTATTTACTGAAAGCAATATCCGTTTCACCAAGGTTGAATGAAGTCTGGAAAGCGCCGGTGGTGGCTGGATAACCTAACCCAAAAGAGATTCCCCCTGCATAGATATTCCCACCGTTGTCGTAAGTGGCGGTGTGGCCAAAGTTGGCGGAACCGGTCGTTCCCGAAAGGGTGGCTGCGACTACTGTGGGGTCGATGATGAGCGGAAGTGAAAGGTCATAACCATTTGGAAATTCAAATCTGATCTGGTCTCCGTTGAGTTCGTATTCACAGTTTACCGTTTTTTGTTTTCCATCAATGACCTGGTAAGCGTAAGGACGGCTTTCAACGATGGTTTCAACTGTAGTATGGATCACCAGATTGCCATTGTCTAACTCCAGGCCGTCGGTTCCTTCAAAATCCAATATGATCTGCAAGGGATCAGCTCCCGGCATTACGACAAAATCGTATTTGAAATGTCCCTCTGAGCTATAAGTTTCCAGGTGAATGCCTTCATAAAGATCGTGGTATTTTATTTTGTTGTACAACGAAACATGGGATGCCCACTTGTCGGGGTCGTTACCCAATATATAATTGTGATATGCAGTGTTTTTGTCAATTCCTTCCAACCGTGGCGACCGGGCATTTTTGAAATGGACTTTGTAAGCATGCCTTCTGATAATGTGCGCCTCCTGATCTTCCGCCGTAGCATAGATCAGATCATGCACCTTTTCCAGATCTTCAGAATGAGCAAATGAATAGGTCAGGTTGTTTTCTTCCAGGTATATCGTATTTATTCCTCCTGTACTGGTTTTATAAAGAATATTTTTTTCCCATTGTCCGGCATTTTCTATAAAGGAAATATTGGCGTTGCCATGATGATGGTGGTCGTGGTCGTGGTGATGGTGGTGAGCTACTATTGGGGCTTGCTGGCCGAATAGCCCGACCACCATGAGTAATGCTGCGAGGAGTAAGGTATATCTGTAAGTTTTGGCGTCCATAGCGTTTGAGTTTATGGCATTTTCAATATAATAAACAGAGAAAAAATTGTAAAGATTACGCAGGAGGGAGCTTTTTCCTAAAATTACTTATAAATGTGGTTAAAAGCAATAACATTTTTTTTTAATGGAAGTATTTGAATTGCAACCATTGGATCAAAAGAATGAAAACCGGGGCGTCAAAAATTACGTCAGAAAGACTATTTTCCTAAAAAAGTTTACCGGTTTGTGGCGGAGGAACAATGCTCAAATGCCTGTAAGCTTTTTCAGTGGCTTCTCTCCCGCGGGGCGTTCGTTGGATATAACCTTCCATGATGAGAAAAGGTTCGTGGACTTCCTCGATGGTTCCGGCTTCTTCGCCGACTGCCGTTGCGATGGTACCGATCCCCACCGGCCCGCCTTTGAATTTGTGGATAATAGTGGAAAGTATCTTGTTGTCCATTTCGTCGAGGCCGCCTTCATCCACATTGAGTGCATCAAGCCCATATCTGGCTATATCGAGATCGATCCTTCCATCCCCTTTTATTTGAGCAAAGTCGCGGATACGCCGCAAAAGGGCGTTGGCAATCCGTGGAGTGCCTCTGCTCCGGCGGGCAATTTCTTCGGCGCCTTCCTGAACGATTGGTAGGTTCAGGATGCCGGCAGATCGTTTGATGATCTTCGTGAGTGTCGCGACGTCGTAATAATCCAGGTGGCAGTTGATGCCAAAGCGGGCGCGCATCGGCGCAGTCAGCAAGCCCATCCGGGTAGTAGCGCCTACGAGGGTGAAAGGATTCAGGGATATCTGGATACTCCGCGCATTCGGACCGCTGTCGATCATAATATCGATGCGGTAATCTTCCATTGCGGAGTAGAGGTATTCTTCCACCACGTTGTTCAGGCGGTGGATCTCGTCGATGAAAAGCACATCGTTTTCATCCAGATTGGTCAGCAGGCCGGCAAGGTCGCCCGGTTTTTCCAAAACAGGCCCGGAAGACATTTTCATATTGGCATTCAACTCGTTGGAAATGATGTAGGAAAGTGTGGTCTTCCCCAACCCCGGAGGGCCGTGCAGCAAAACATGATCGAGGGCTTCGCCGCGGAGTTTTGCTGCCGCGATAAAGACTTTTAGGTTTTCCACGATCTTTGGCTGACCGCTGAATTCGTCTAATTCTTTAGGCCGGAGCGCGCGTTCAACCTGGTTTTCTTCTGAGGTAAAACTTTCGTCAGCGGGATTCAGATTTTCGTTCATAAAATTTTATTCAAGTTTGTGTTGCGACTGTTCTGCTGCTTTTTATCTCCTTATTTAAAATAAAATTTTGGATGATCGTATCCATCTTAAAATAACGCAAAACTTCCCGAAGTTCTGCAAAAACAACTGAATTTTTCAAAGATGGGATGCACCGATAGTCTGTGGCGGATTTTGAAAATCAGGCTTTGAAAATTTCCGTTTTGTTTGATAAGCTGCAAAATCGAAAAATGCTACTCAATCCGATGTTGTATTTGTAATTAAATGTAGAAAAATGGGCAAAAATTCTTAGATTTGTGCCGGATTTTGAAAAAAATAATTTTAACTAAAATATTAATTACACAATGAGCGGAACAAAAGTAACTATTGAAAACGGGAAATTGAATGTACCGAACGATCCCATTATTCCATTTATCGAAGGTGATGGTACCGGCCCGGATATTTGGGCGGCTGCGGTTCGCGTGATCGATTCGGCAGTTGAATTGGCCTATGGCGGAACCCGGAAGATTGTCTGGAAAGAAGTTTTAACCGGACAAAAAGCAAAGGATATGACCGGAGAATGGTTGCCACAGGCCACCATCGATGCTATAAGAGAATATCTGATCTCTGTAAAAGGCCCGTTGACCACACCCGTGGGAGGCGGTATTCGCTCGCTTACCGTTGCGCTTCGCCAACAATTAGACCTTTATGCCTGTGTGCGGCCAGTGCGATGGTTCAATGGCGTTCCCTCCCCCGTGAAGGAACCCGGAAAAGTAGATATGGTGATCTTCCGCGAAAACACCGAAGATATTTATGCAGGAATTGAATACAACAACGGTACTCCGGAAGTTGAAAAATTAAAGAAGTTTCTGATCGATGAGATGGGCGTTACGCAGATCCGTTTCCCCAATACGGTTTCGCTGGGTGTCAAACCGGTTTCGGTGGAAGGTACTGAACGCATCGTTCGCGCTGCGATCAATTATGCCATTGAACACAACCGCAATTCCGTAACCCTTGTCCACAAAGGAAATATCATGAAATTTACGGAAGGTAAATTTAAAGAGTGGGGATACGCGCTGGCCAAAAGAGAATACGGTGCAGTAGATTACGAAGGTGGCCCCTGGCAGCTGATCACCACGAAAAACGGCAAAGAAATTATCGTCAAAGATGTCATTGCCGACGCATTTTTACAACAGATCCTGTTGCGCCCCGCTGAATACGACGTGATCGCCACCCTCAATCTCAATGGCGATTATATTTCCGATGCCCTGGCTGCCATGGTTGGCGGGATCGGCATAGCTCCCGGCGCAAATATCAACTATCAAACGGGAATTTCCATCTTTGAAGCGACCCACGGCACCGCTCCGAAATACGCCGGAAAAGATGTTGTAAACCCAAGTTCCGTAATACTTTCATGCGTGATGATGCTGGAATACATGGGCTGGAAAGAAGCCGGCGACCTCGTCGTCAAAGGCATCGAAGGCGCCATCGGCAAAAAACGGGTAACCTATGATTTTGAAAGATTGATGGAAGGAGCTACCAAGTTGAAATGCTCGGAATTCGGCACAGAGATCATCCAGAATATGAAAAAAGAAGCAATGGTCGGATAACCATTTCAGCTTTGAGAATATATCCCAAAAAGGTGTTGTTGATTTTCAATGGCACCTTTTTTTATGTGGTGATGTGGTGTTCCCGATTTCATCGTCCCGCTTTTTCTCGAAAAAGCGGGATTCGCTCCGATGTGGTAATGTGGTATTTTGGTATTCGCACCTTGCGCCCTGCTTGTCGAAATATCAGCAAATCAGCAATTTCCTCAAAAACTACAAGCCAGTCTAAGCGGAGAACGAAGTGCCGCAACCACAGGTATCTTTGGCGTTGGGGTTGTTGAAAACAAAGCCGCGGTTGTTGAGGCCTTCCAGCCAGTCGATCTCGATACCCAGCAAATAAATGGCGTGGGCTTTTTGCATGAAAACCTTCATGCCACTGATGGTGTAAACTTCATCGTTTTCGTTTTGCTTGTCGAACCCCAGCAAATAAGAAAACCCGGAACAACCGCCGCCTTTCACGCCTACACGCAATCCATGTTCTTCAGAGACATTTTGTTCTCCCATGATGCGTTTCAGTTGTTTGACGGCGCCATCGGTCAATTTTATTGGTAGTGTTGGAATATCTTTATTTAATCTGCTCATTTCTGAATATTTTGAAAACAATAAGGCAAATTTACATAAAAAAGCATGGAGGAAAAATATCCTGCTTCATTTTGGATAAATTAACATTTGTGGTTTGAAATTGTTGTTACGAAAAATTCCGGTCAACGTTATCATCCGGGAATATTTGTAAATCGCATTTCAAGCAGCTATTTTTGCGAAACTTAAAATTTAAAACATGCCCGTCTGGTTGTCAGTCATTTTGGAAATAATAAAAATAACGATCCCGGCCCTGATCGTTTTTGCTACTGTTCACACCTTATTAAAACAGTACCTCGAAAAGCAGTATCAACTGAGGAAACTCGATCTGAAGCAAGATCAAACAAAGACGACCACCCGGCTCAGGTTGCAGGCCTATGAAAGGCTTTCGCTCTTCTGCGAACGCATATCCATACCTAGCCTGATCCTACGTCTGCGCTCAGAAAAAATGAATGCAATGGAACTCCGCCTGGCCATGATGATCGCCATCCAAAAGGAATTTGAGCACAATATCACTCAACAGGTCTATGTTTCCGATCAACTTTGGCAAATTATAAAAATCGCACGCGACGACGCTGTCAATATCATCAACCTCGTTTACAATTCCATCCAGCCTGATACCACTTCCAGAGATTACTCTAATGCGATCATCAACTACCTCGAAAAAAGAGAGATCATTTCATCTGAAAAAGCTTTGTTCGCCATTAAAAAGGAAGCGGGACTGCTGATGTGAAACACGATGTTGGATCAAGGCGATCCTGATGTTTTGTAACCTGCCCTGTTAGAAGATTAACTTATATAAAATTTAACAGATACGATTGAAATTTGCCCTTATTTTGTTGGTGTTTGCGGCTATTCCATGTATGAAATTCCGTTAAGTTTTTGATATTCAAAGGAATCCTGATCTTCGTTTAAACCATAGCCTTGAACATTGAAAAATTAACTGCCGGAATGGGTTTCGGTATCTTCATTTTTTTTTTGGAAAAGATTAAAAATTCGTTTTACAATCCGAATTATTTTTCCCAAATTTGTAGTCTCCCATTATTATTAAACATCTCATAATATGAAGTGGATTTTGAGAAAATAATGATGGTAAAACTACAGTGCTAAAGCATTGACTCCTACTTTTACACCTTGCTGATACTTTGAATTCTACACATTTCGAATTATTAATGTTATTTTTTTAAATTTTGGCCCTTTGCCAAATATTGAATCTGGAGAATGATAAAAACATGTGCTACAGTTTGGGATAGCTGTTTGCGGACTATTCGCAGGAACGTAAACAATCAGAGTTATAAAACCTGGTTTGAGCCGATCAGGCCGGTGAGATTGGAGCAAAACGCGCTGACCATACAGGTACCCAATAAATTCTTTTACGAATGGCTGGAGGAACATTATGTTTCCCTGCTAAAAACCACCATCCGGCAAGAGCTTGGCGAAAAAGGCCGCCTTGAATACCAAATCCTGATGGGGTCAACCATTGATGCCGAGCAATCCGCTGCTACTAAATCCGCAAGTTTAAAAAAGGACATGAATATTCCGGGATCGATCGATACCGGAAGTATTAAAAATCCTTTTATTATCCCCGGCATCAAAAAGGTAACCATCGATCCGCAGTTGAACCCCAACTATACCTTCGAGAATTTTATCGAAGGAGACTGCAACCGCCTCGCGCGTTCTGCCGGTTTGGCTGTTGCCGGAAAGCCCGGACGCACAGCTTTCAATCCCCTGGTCATTTTCGGAGATGTGGGATTGGGTAAAACCCACCTTGCACAAGCCATCGGAAACGACGCCCTGGTCAATGAACCCAACAAAACCGTGCTCTACGTTTCTTCCGAAAAATTTACCAACCAGATCATTGAATCCATACGTAATAATGCCGTCAATGATTTTGTGAATTTTTACCAGTTGATCGATGTCCTGATCGTTGACGATATCCAGTTTTTAGCCAATAAGATCAAAACGCAGGAGATTTTCTTCCACATTTTCAACCAGTTGCACCAAAACGGCAAACAATTGGTGCTTACCTCCGACCGCGCTCCAAAAGACCTCGACGGTATGGAAGAAAGATTGATCTCCCGTTTTAAATGGGGTTTATCCGCCGACCTCCAGGCGCCCGATCTCGAAACCCGGATGGCTATCCTCGAAACCAAAATGAACCAGGAAGGCCTCGATCTGCCTTATGATGTTACCGAGTTTATTTGTTACAATATCAAAAATAATATCCGCGAACTAGAAGGGGTGCTCATTTCGCTGGTAGCCCAATCCATGCTCAACCGACGTGAAATTGACCTGGAACTGGCAAAGGAAGTAATCAAAAACTTCGTCAAACAGATGTCGAAGGAAATCACGGTGGAATTTATTCAAACGCTTGTAGCTGAACACTTCGGCTTGCAAGTCGATAAACTGAAAGGCCAGACCCGCAAACGTTCCATCGTCATCGCAAGACAACTTTCCATGTATCTGGCGAAAAACCTGACGAACAAATCCCTCAAAGCCATCGGAGAAAATTTTGGCGGTCGCGACCATAGCACCGTGATCTATTCCTGTAAAGCGGTGCAAGACCTCCTGGATACGGATATGATCTTCAAAGATACCGTTTCCGATCTCGAAAAAAAGATCAAGATGAGCCTCAATGAAAAATGACCACAAAGAAATTCTTTATTATACAAAAAAAGGCAGCCCGGAATGGGTTGCCTTTTTTGTTTGATCCTTTGTGAACAGTTGCAAAAGCAGCCGTTTTGGGTCAAAGACTGATTTCTGATTCTCCGGAAGGTTGAAACACGAAAGGCGCTGATTCATTCCTGTCCATGTCGTTGACATTGCGATTGTGATACCAGCCTCCGCCTTTGGTATTTTTAAGACTTTTAGAATTAGAAGCAGCGCAGGATGTAAAAAGTAAAGTAATTGTTGCAATAGCAAATAAGAAGTAATTGAGTTTTCTCATGATCCTTGATTTTTTCTGTAGGTGATAAAATTCTCTTCCAATTTTCAGGCGAGGGTAAGATTGGAAATTTCGTTTGGACAGCGTGGTATGCTATTGAAATATTAAAAAACTCATTTGCAATTTCTGTTTATCATTATGAAAATGCTTTATTTTTCTAATGTTGATGTGACAATGAAATTTTGAAAGCAGGATAATGATGAATGTCTGCACTTTTCAAAACTTTGTAATGATTTTTTCACTTCGAAAAATAAACGGCTGCTTTGAATATCTTCAATTTAAAATAAAGTAAGCCGCCCAGACCAGGCAAAACTGAAGGATCATCGTTCCATCCATCAATCCTGAATAAAAATAATCGTGGCGTGTTGTTGATGAAAATGAGATCAGCCAGGCAGTAATGATGTAGGCAATGACCAGTGCAACCAAAGTGCTTATCCGGTAAGCATCCACCAAATAATTACAAAACGCCAAAGCAACGGCGAAAGCACAACAGGCATAAGCCAGCAGCTTTGTCTTTTCGATGCCAATCCTTCCCGGAATGGTCGTCAGCAATTCCTGGCTATCAACCTTCATATCGCGGATGTCGAAAGGAAGCGTTATCGCAAAAATGAAAACCGCTCTTTCGAGTGATATCAAAACCAACGCAAACGAAAAACCTGCGCCATGATCCACAAAAGGTAAAACCACCGTGATAAATGCCCATACCCCGGCGATCAAAAAGATTTTGATCTGACCAATATCACGCAGCCTTTTGTTTTTTCCGAGAAATGGCAGCACATAACCCAGCGATAGCAATGCAGGCACAATCAGAGCGATCTGAACCTGTATTTTGAGCCAAAAGAAAAAATACAGACTTCCAATGAAAGCTGCAATTGCATAGATCATGATATGATGCCTGAATCTGCTAATGACTAAATAGCGCTCCAGGTTCGGTACTTCTTTTAATCGGACAATGCCTATGATCCGATGGAGGGCGTACAATAGAAAAGTGGAAAAAAAAACGAACAGGGCTAAGGTATTCAACTGCAAATTTCCGGTCAGTATCAGTTGGGTTTGCAAAGTCATTGCACAAGCTCCTGTTGCAATCCAGAAGTTGCCGTACAAAACCAGGTCAATGATCTTTTTTATCAAACTGAATTCGTTTGTGAATGAAAAAGGAGTTTTGGGAACTTCTAAAAATTGCCTCATCTCCCGATTTGTCGGGATTTGCAATCTCAATCTAATGGAAAAACGTTTCTAATTGCTGATAATCAATCTCTTGCGATCTTTGCGAAAAACCTTCGCGATCTTTGCGGTTAAGATTTTTGAATTTTTAGAAGTCCCCTTTTATCAATCGCCTGCTAAAAACCTGTCCATCAACCATTTTCCATCATAGAGTTGAAAGCCCGCTCTGAAGTCGTTTGGCGAACGGATATATTTTCCGAATACATAACCGGTCTTTCCGTCGTGGGTTTTTACATATTGCCAGCTATGGGTTTCACCACCGATGGTTTCTTCATGAAAATCCGTTTGCGGGATCATAGTGACGAGGTTCCAACTCAGCGAAGCGATGATATTTGAATTCGAAGCAGGTTGTTCACGAAGGCGAACATTTTCACCGATGACGATTGATTGATTATAAGGGTCTTCAATATCACGGAGCAACATGATGTATGGAGCGTAGAAAGCCGTTTTCGACGGATCGCCAAAGCCGCCGCCGAGCGATAGTACAGCTTTGAATTCTTCCCAAAACGAAGAAGCCCCGGGATTGGTATCCAACTGCCAGCCTGCTAAAAATTCTGCTTTCCCATGTCCGTCGCCAAGGCTGAATTTGATGTCCGGATGGATGATAGAAGCCAGGAAACTTGTGTCTTTGTCGAGTACTGCCTGGAAGAGCCTTTTACGGAATGCAACAAAATCCGGGTTTTGCGGGCCTTCGTCGAAAGGCATCCTGACGCCGGTTATTTTTTGGGCTTTCACAGGCCAATGCGGAAGTTGTTCTTTTTGCGGGGCTTGATTTGGAATGGTATCCTGACCGGCAGTTTCCAAGGGGGGATTTCCGGATTCGGTCTGTGTATCAGGATTTGCCGACTGGCAACAATTAAATAAAAATATGTTTGCGAAAAGCAGTAAAAAAGATAGCTTTTTGAAAGGGGAAAAATGCTTCATCGATGATTCGGGTTTTGTGGAGCGATAAAAAACCTGGTTTCAAAGATAAGCACAATTCAATGCAAATCAGAAGTATTTGAAATCGTGTTTGTATTTAATGTTTTGTAAAGTTGCATAGATCAATTGAATCACGTAGCCGACGTCGTCTTTGTGAGCCATTTCAACGGTAGTGTGCATGTATTTCAGTGGCAACGAGATCAGCGCCGAGGGGACGCCGCCGTTGGAATATGCAAAAGCGTCGGTATCTGTGCCGGTACGTCGGGAAGCCACTTCACGCTGAATTGGAATCTTATGTTTTCCTGCTGTGTCGATAATGAGGTCGAGCAGTTTGTTGTGGACGGCAGGAGCATAGGTAACCGAAGGTCCTTTACCGCTTTGCACATCGCCGATCTTCTTTTTGCTGACCAGCGGCGTGTAAGTATCATGGGTAACATCGGTGACGATCGCCACATCAGGCTTGATGGTATTGGCGATCATTTCGGCGCCTCTCAGCCCGATCTCCTCCTGCACGGAGTTGACAATATAAAGTGTATAAGGCAGTTGGATTTTGTTTTTGTGGAGGAGTTTGGCTACTTCTGCGATACAGAATCCGCCGATGCGATTGTCCAAAGCCCTGCCGACATAATAGCGATCGTTGAGCACCATCATTTCGTCTTCATAAGTTATTACACAACCAACATGGATACCCATGGCCTCCACTTCTTTTTTGTCTTTGGCGCCGACGTCGATGAAAATATTTTCAACCGTAGGGGCAAGCTTTTCATCTTCGCCTTTACGCGTATGGATGGCCGGCCAGCCAAATACCCCTTTTACAATTCCCTTTTTGGTGTGAATATTTACCCTTTTCGAGGGAGCGATCAGGTGATCGGAGCCACCGTTGCGAATGACGTTGAGGTAGCCATCGTCGGAGATGTAGTGAACAAACCAGGAGATTTCGTCGGCATGGCCTTCGATGACCACTTTATAATCTTTGCCGGGATTGATGACCCCATAGACGGTTCCGTAATTGTCCAGTTTCCAGTCCTCGATATAGGGTTTTACGTATTCGAGCCAGAGTTTTTGTCCGGCGATTTCAAAGCCGGTAGGTGAAGAATTATTGAGATATTTTTTCAAAAAAGTCTCTGATTCTTTACTGATGACAAACTTGTTTTTTGGTGGAGTAACGTCTTTCATTTGCAGTGATCCGGCTCGATTGTAAATGAGCCTTTTTAAATTTTCAAAAGATAATTCGTCTTGTGGTGGTGTGTTAAGCCAGCCATTTTTGTGGGGCAGTTCTCCAGTTTTCAAGGGTATCCAGATCAGCATTGCTGATATAGTCGGATTTGATTGCTTCCCTCAGCAATTCTTCATAGTTAGTTAGGGTGATAAAGCGGCAATTTGCCTGTGCAAATGCTTCTTTTGCCACGTCGAAACCATAAGAAAAAATAGCAATAACGCCGGCAACCTGGCAGGCACTCTCTTCCAGGGCTTTTACAGCTTTGAGGCAGCTGCCTCCTGTGGAGATCAGGTCTTCCACTACCAGTACATTTTCACCTCCTGCCAGCCTTCCTTCCACCTGGTTCTGACGCCCGTGCGCCTTGGCTTTGTCGCGCACATAAACGAATGGCAGATCAAGCCGACTTGCCAGCAGAGCGCCAAAGGCGATCCCGGAGGTGGCTACTCCCGCTATCGTATCAAACGCTCCGAACTCTCTGGATTTCTCTGCCAAAGCTTCAATAATAAAAGCCCGTACCGTTGGATAGGAAAGTATCACTCTGTTGTCGCAATATATAGGTGAGTGTAAGCCTGAAGCCCAAACGAACGGTTTTTGAGGGTTCAGTTTAATTGCTTTAATTTGCAGCAATCTTGCCGCTACTTCGTGAGCTGAGTTCATCGTTTTTGGCGCTGAAAGAAAAAATGAACGCAAATGTACAAAATATATATTAACGACACACCACTTTTGCTGTTGAATACGCAGGAATACCGAAAGTTGTTGCCCCTTCCCAAAAATTGGCTGGGAGGAAAATATACAGGGAAACCGAAAAATCTGCTGACTTATATCGATTTGCTCGAAAAAACCGGAAAATTTGATTCCGTCGTCGTTTATTTTGACGATCTTCAAAAGCTGATCGATGATTTCGAAAGCCTCTACAAGATCATAGAAGCCGCCGGAGGAATCGTTTTTAATGATCAAAATGAAATCCTTGTGATCTACCGCCTCGATCATTGGGATCTGCCCAAAGGAAAGATTGATCCGGGAGAAAGCCGCGAATCTGCCGCCTTGCGTGAAGTGAAGGAAGAAACCGGGATCGAAAACCTGGAATTGACAGTCCCCATCACCCTCACGCGGCATACCTACAAAAATGACAATGGAAATAGAATACTGAAACTGACCCATTGGTTTTCAATGAAAACCAGAGATAAACACTTGGTTCCGCAAACCGAAGAAAATATCGAAATTGCCGAATGGATCGGCTTAAAACGTTTTTTTTCAGAAAACCGCAAAGCATACAAAAGCATCCTGGATGTTTTGGCTTTTTTTCAATAGGAGGGCGATTAAATAACTCAAGTTGCGGATAAATAGCTATAATATCACCGTCGTAAAGATGCTCAACGGGAGCGTTTCGAAAGTTACTTGAGAGTATAAACAAATAAATTTCGAATGTGCGAAACAATTGCACACGTGCATTTCGTATAAAAGTGTATTTTTTTTTACAATTTTTTATTCGGAATTCTGTTCTGAATATGCGAAATTTGCCCTTCGTTATTCTTTTGAACCCTAAAACCTGCCTTTTTTATTTCTGTTTTCCCGGATTGGCGGAAATTTAATTCGGAAACAGTTGAAAAAAGAGGTTTTTTCTTTTTAAGAAGGCTTGTTTATATTTGATAATTAAAATTTTCCAAACAAATCAATTAACAGTAGTTTATTATGAAAATCGTCAATTCACTTTTTGCTTTTGTGCTGCTCTGTTTTACTGGCAATAGCTTATTTTCCCAATCTGTTGCCAGCGCTGATGATCACCGGATTCCCACGATGAACCTGACTGAAATAAAAGACGAAAGTTGGTCTTTTTACACTGATGATGAAAATAAGTTATGCTTTATAGATTTTGAAACAATCAACTTTAACCTGAGCGAGATCATTGTAAAAAATGAAAATGGCGATATCCTTTTCCGCGACGATGTACTCGACCTTCCCGTTGATACAATTTACGAAATCAATCTGAGTGAATACGAAACCGGCAACTACGAAGTACAATTGAGATCTTTCACCGGAATGATACGGAAGCAGGTCAATATAAAATAATAACCTTCCGCCGGTTTGTAAAAACGCCCGTCCGCCTCCGGACGGGCGTTTTTGTTTTTACTGCTTCCCGCAAAAATGCCTTTTCAACTTTGACTTCCTAAATCCCATCCAGGCTGGAAGCTTGTTTAAAACCCGATATGAATTTCTCGGTTTATTGCTTTCGGGCATACATTTTTTTCAATGAATTCTTGTCACATATCCAGAAATGTGTTTTGGATAAAAATCATTTTCCAAATCACCATGCCCACTGTGAAAGTCGCGTATTTATGGAGGTTTTATAAAAACAAGTGGTTCGATGTGCCTCGAAGCCACAACAACCCAAAGCTACTGCTGAAAATAATATCCGGAATTTTGGTCATTCTGTAAAGTCACAGTTTGAGAAAACCAGATCGTTGATAGTTAGTTGTGTTATCGGATAAATTTAAGTCAAAATAGAAAATCCCCTTTCTATTCCCTCCTTCAAAACCCCTTCGTTTTTCCCTCTTTTTGAAATGACTTTTTAAAAAACCACTTCCCGCAAATTTTAATTAGCGCAGGATTTTTGAACGATCCTAAACATTTTCTTTATGAGAAAAAGACTTACACTTTTTGGTTTACTGGTTTTGATGAGTTTGGCAGGTAAGGCGCAAGATCCTTCCTTTTCCCAGTTTTATGCAAATCGTATCTACTTGAATCCTGCCTTCACAGGCCTGGAACCCGGACTTAGCATTGCCGGCGTATCCCGGATGCAGTGGGTCAATGTCGATCATGGTTTTCGAACCTTCGGCTTTTCCATTGAGCTACAGGAGCCTTTCATCAAGAGCGGTTTTGGTTTGAACCTTTTCAGCAATACCGAAGGGCTTGCACAACTCAACACCACACATATCGGCCTTTCTTATGCTTACACCATACCGCTGGCAAAACACAATATCCATTTCGGGCTGGAAGCCAATTGGGTGCAAAAATCCGTGGACTGGAGCAAGATCGTTTTCTCCGATCAGCTCGACCCGGTTCATGGAGCCATTTATCAAACCACGGCGGTTCCCGTGCTGGATCGCGTTTCGTTCACTGATTTCCATGCAGGTATCCTCTGGCGGGTCAATTCTGATTTTAAACTTGGCAAACGCAAGTACCGCGATGTGCTGAGCAGCGTGGGGGTCAGTATCCATCATTTGCCTTCCCTGTTTCAATCTACCGGTGGAGGAGAATCTTTTCAAAACCTGGAAACGAAAACGGCACCGAGGATCACTTTCCACGCCGGAACAGTCATCCCGATGGTTGTTTTTAATGGTTCAAAAAAAGAGATCGCCCTGTCGCCGAATATTAAGGTTGACTTGCAGGGTGATAATGTTTTCAAGTTCAGAGAAGATCTCCAGGTGTTTACTTATGGCGTGTATGTGTTGTATGATGGATTTTACGTGGGAGCATTGCATCAGAATAAACATTTGATCTCTCATTATAAAAATACCAATGCCTGGATCCTTGCCGTAGGAGCCTATTTTGATGGCAAAAAAGATTCACGGTTTTTTATCGGCCTGAGCTACGACGCCAATACGACCGGTGTAGGAATGAAAGGCGGCGGAGTTTACGAGGTTGCGTTCAGATGGAATGGTAACCAATTCGCCGGGATTTTGGGCGGAAAACGCAAATACAAAGGAAAACGCTTCCTGAAGTGTCATAACTTTTTCTAACGATATACCATTGCCCGCCAAATGATCTGCATGAACAAACCCATGAAAATTTTCCCATACTATGAAACACCCATTTAAGACATACCAAATCCATGAAAATATGAGATTAAACGGAATTTTACTTATCCAATTTATTTGTATGTTGTATTCCTCTGCTTTGGAGGGCCAATGCAATTTTACAATTTCTGACGATACTCCTTGCGGGTTGACGGATGTTGACTTTAATGTGGTCAGCCCGAGTGGTTCTTACGAATGGGATTTTGACACCGATGGCAATATCGATGCTTTCGGGAGCAGTGGAACCTTTTCGTATCCACAGGCAGGAGTTGATACCGATTACACCGTAACCTTGTACCGGAATGGTTCGCCATGCCCAACGCAGCAAGTTACTGTGTTGGCAACGCCAGATCCATCGATCGGGGTCATGCCCGGGAGCGGGATCATGGATGGCAACGAAATCAGGGTTTGCGGTAGCAATCAGAATATCAACCTGGAAATTTATAACGCATCCACCACTTATTCGATCAACGATACTTATGTGATCGATTGGGGCGATGGTCAGGTTATCACTTACAACAATACTACTTTTCCAAACACTTCCACTATTACGCACAGTTACAGTGGTTTTGGTTTTTATGATATTACTGTTACCGTAACTGCTGCAAACGGTTGTGAAAATGTGGCAAACTACACGCTTTACAATGGCGGTAACCCTTCTGTCGGATTGGCGAATCCGGGAAATACAACGGGATTGTGTGCCCCGGCGATCATTAATTTTCCGATCACGAATACCACCAATAACCCCACAGGAACTATGTATTACGTATATGTGAGCGGCGAATTGGTGGACTCTTTTACACAGGAAACCGTTCCGCTTGTTTATAGCTATACTTTTACAGAAACCTCCTGTGGCCTGATTACGTCCACCGGAAATTACCAAAATGCCTTTGATGTGCAGATCGAAGCAAGTAACCCTTGCGGATCTTCATTGGCGACAATAGAACCCATTGAGATAAGCACGCCGCCAAGCGTGATCTTTGAAACCGATGAACCGGCTTACAGTTGTACAGGCGAAGCTTTTACTTTTACAAATTCTTCATCGGGGGCTACCGCGGTGATCTCAGGGAATCCATCAACTTGTTCATCCCTTTCGCCAAGCTGGTCGATCACGCCGGGAGTGCCGGGCGTTCATTGGAATGTGGTGAGCGGAAATTTATTCAACTCCGAAGAAATAGTCGTTGAGTTTCTGATACCGGGCGATTATACGATCACGATGTTCATCAACAGCCCGAGTTGCGGCTCCGGGCAGTTCAGCCAAAACATTTCTATCATAGAAGGAGTGATCACTACGGTAGATGTTGATCTGAATACTGCGGCATCGCCTTCATCAGACGACTGCGCTCCCACCGTGGCTACATTTACCAACGGATCGACTGGGGATAGCTTGTCGTACAACTGGTCGGTCAATCCTCCCAATGGCTGGGAATTTGTCGATCCTTATGGTTTTGATACCGAAGATATTCAAATTTTAATTACAGAGGCTGGTGAATATGAGGTGATCCTGACCGTTTCCAACCATTGTGGTTCGGAAATTTGGGATACCTTGCTGGTGATCGCTGACGATCCGGAAATTATCCTGGACCCGATCCCGGATTTTTGCGAGGAAGCAACCCTGGATTTCAGCGCTTCGAATGTGAACTTCCAGGCCAACTTCGGAACCTTTTCTTCCATTGAATGGGATTTCCCCGGAGCGACACCTTCCTCCTCCACAGATACATATCCTACGGGCATTTATTACGATTCGCCTGGGGATTACACCGTTTCCGTTACTGCGACCAACCAATGCGGAAGTTTTACCACTTCACAAAGTTTTACCATTCAGGCTCCGGGTGTTGTGAGTATCGACGATGATGTGGAGGTCTGTGTGGACGCTGAAAATTTTACGGTAAATGCAAACCCGCCTGGCGGAACCTGGAGCGGTGACGGCGTTAACAGTTCAGGCGTTTTTAACCCTTCCCAAAATAATATCGGAACCAACCTGTTGACCTACACCGTGGGCGAAGGCGCTTGTACTATGGTAGCCACTATGGTGGTAACCGTACATCCTTTACCAATGGTAGATGCAGGCGACGACCAGGAGGCTTGTATAAATGACGGTACTTTTTTAATTGATGGCGGCGCTCCTGACGGCGGAACCTGGTCTGTAAACAATGGCGGGGTGATCATTGGAAATGACACCTTTGATCCGGGCGCTTCGGGGGCTGGAACTTATACCCTGACCTACACTTACACAGACGAGTACGGCTGTACCAATGACGCCACAAAGACGATCACTGTGAATGATCTACCCCAAGTGGAAGCAGGCCCTAATCAATCGATCTGTGAAAACCCGAATAATTACCAGTTGACCGGATTTACACCTCCGGGCGGTACATGGTCGGGCACCGGCGTTACATCCACCGGCGTTTTCAATGCAAGCAATACTCCCGGAACCGGCGCTTATACCTTGTATTACAGCTACACGCATCCCGGCACCGGATGTTCCAATCTGGACAGTATGATCATGACGGTGGTGTCCAACGAAGTGGCTGACGCCGGCGGCGATGAGATCGTTTGTATCAACGATATTCCGTTTGAAATAACCACCGGAACACCAATCGGCGGTACCTGGAGCGGAAATGGAGTAAACTCCACGAACAACATTTTTTATCCGCTTGTCGCCGGAGTTGGAAATCATGTTTTGACCTACACTTACGGAACCGGAATTTGTGAAACTACCGATACCAAAACCATTACGGTTTTAGCTTTGCCAAATATCAATATTCCACCCGATCAGGAAATTTGTATCAATGTGCCTTCTTTCAATCTGGGCTCAGCTACGCCTTCAGGAGGAACCTGGACGGGTAACGGTGTGAGTGGAAGCACCTTCCTTCCGGGCGCTGCAGGGCTTGGAACGCATGTTCTGACCTACAGCTATACCGATCCGTTTACCAATTGTTCTGATTCTGAAGAGATGGTCATTGAAGTATTTCCGCTTCCTGTACTTTCTTCAAATGACACTTCTTATTGTAATACGCCCGGTTATGTCAATTTGCCTGATGCAACGCCTTTTGGTGGTACATGGTCAGGCCCGGGCGTTTCAGGCACTCAGTTCAATCCTGCTTTGGCAGGTGGAACCGGCACTTATGTTTTGACTTACAGCTACACCGATGGCAACGGTTGTGAAGATGAGATCACGATCAACGCAACGGTTGTCGATCCTTCGAGCATAGAAGCCGGAGATGACCAGGTGCTGTGTATTGATGCAGGGCCTGTCGATCTGAACCTGCTTGCATCGCCTCCCGGCGGAACCTGGAGCGGCCCCGGCCTCAGTGGAAGTACCTTTCTTCCGGCTCTGGCTGGACCTGGAAACCACGTGATGACTTACAGCATTGGTTCAGGAAATTGCCAGGTCAGCGATGATTTGACCATTACCGTCAATCCATTGCCGTTGGTTGCAACAGAACCTGATTTTGAGATTTGTGTGGATGAAACGGCTATTACTTTGAGCGCTTCACCTGCCGGTGGTAGCTGGACCAGTAACAACGGCGGCATGTTGAGCGGAAGTGTTTTCAACCCGAATGCGAGCGGCTCAGGAGTCTATTCATTTACCTATACTTTTACGAACAATAATGGCTGTACGAATGAAGACGAATTGGTAGTTACAGTGAATCCATTGCCGCAGCCGGTGTCAAGCGACACGAGTTATTGCAATACGCCGGGTTATGTCAACCTGCCTGTTGCAACGCCTTTTGGTGGCACCTGGTCAGGCCCCGGTGTCAATGGAAACCAGTTCAATCCGGTAAACGCCGGTGGAGTAGGAACGTATATTTTAACCTATCAATACACCAACGGGAATGGTTGTTCCAATACCGTGAATATAAACGTTTCAGTCATTGACCCAGACAATGTGGATGCCGGAAACAATTTTTCAGCCTGTGTCAACGCCGCGCCAATCGATTTGGGGCAAATGGCGTCACCACCGGGAGGAACCTGGAGCGCCAACGGTAGTCCGGGTTTGAGTGGAAATATGTTTTCTCCTGCGGTTGCAGGCGTCGGAACACATACGCTGACCTATACCATTGGAAGCGGTAACTGCCAGGTTTCTGACAACGTTGTGATCACCATCAATCCGCTCCCTGCGGTGGATGCCGGCAACGATTTTGAAGTTTGCGTAAGCGAAAATGCCGTTATTTTAAATGGAACCCCTTCCGGAGGAAGCTGGACGAGCAACAATGGCGGCGTATTGGGCGGCAATATTTTTAATGCAAGTGCATCCGGAACCGGTGTTTTTTCATTCACTTACACTTACACCAATGCCAATGGCTGTACAAATGCGGATGATATTTTGATCACAGTAAACGGTCTCCCGGTACTCACCGCCAACGATACTTCTTATTGTAATACACCCGGATTGACCGACTTGCCATACGCGACACCGGCAGGCGGAACCTGGAGCGGCCCCGGCGTTTCAAACAATCAATTCGATCCGTCAGTTGCCGGTGGTGTCGGAAACTATACACTGACCTATACCTATACTGACAATAATGGTTGTACAAACAGCACAACTGCCAATATCAGCGTAATCGAGCCGGATGCCGTAGATGCGGGAGAAGATATGATCGTCTGTGTCGATGCACAGCCTTTTGATCTGAATACTTTTGCTACACCTTTAGGAGGTAGCTGGAGTGGAAATGGGAACCCCGGTTTGAGCGGTTCCATGTTCAATCCGGCCATTGCCGGCGTGGGTACGCATACCCTGACTTATTCCATAGGTTCCGGAAACTGCGAGGTACACGATGATCTGATCGTTACGGTACAGGCATTGCCCGAAGTCGATGCAGGGCAGGATGCGGAGGTTTGTTTTGGGGAACCATCGTTTGACCTGAACACGAACACGCCTGCGGGTGGAACCTGGAGCGGAACGGGGATCATCGATGCTCAAAACGGAACATTCGATCCTTCGCTGGCGCCTGGAAATTATACCCTGACCTATACTTACAGCGATGCCATCGGTTGTACGAACAGCGATGAACTTGTTGTAACGATATTGCCGCTTCCTGTTGTAAATGCAGGCAACGATACGATCTTTTGCGCTCAGGGCATCAATGTTCAATTGACGCAGGGTTTCCCATCCGGAGGCACCTGGAGCGGCCCCGGCATCATTGACGCTGTAGCCGGAACCTTCAACCCTGATTTCGCCGGTGGAACAGGTTCTTATGATCTGGTTTATACCTACACGAACCCAAATACGGGATGTACCAATTTCGATAGCCTGATTGTTTATCTCATCGAACCAGAAGTGATCGATGCAGGGCCGAACGATACCTTATGTATGGATCAGGGCATTTATTACCTGAATGGGAACTCGCCGACCAGCGGCACCTGGAGCGGCCCCGGTATCATCGATCCGGTCGCCGGTACATTCGATCCCGAAGTAGCGGGTGGTGGATTGCATGTATTGACCTACTCTTACGGCGTGGGCAGTTGCCAGGTTCAGGATAGCAGGACAATCCTTGTGGTTGACATGACTCACGTCGTGGCCGGCCCGAATGAATCCACCTGTCTGACTTATGACAACATCATACTCGACGGTTACAGCCCTGCCGGTGGAACCTGGAGCGGCCCAGGTATCATCGATCCGGTTTATGGGGTTTTTGATCCCTCAGTTGCCGGAGCAGGTACACACACACTGACTTATACGGTTGTAAATCAAATGTCGGGATGTATCAACGCGCCGACAAAGATCATCACGGTATTCCCGATGCAGGATCCCAATTTCAATATTCCTGAGATGGCTTGCCGGAATGATGTGATCTATTTTGATAACCTTGTTACTGATAATTTTGAGTACAGCTGGGATTTTGGCGATGGAACCAGCAGCGACGTTTATGAACCGCAGCATATTTATGATGTTGCCGGAACCTATACAGTGAGTTTATATATTGAAAACCAATACGGTTGTTTTGGTTCTATTGAAAAAGAAATAGTAATCACCGATGTTCCGGTGGCTTATTTCCAACCTAATACGACCGAAGAATGTGAAGGTTTGGAATTGCACCTCACCAATGGAAGTTTCGGCGCCGGAATGACCTACCTCTGGGATTTTGGCAATGGCATCACATCTACCGAAGCCAATCCGGATATTGTTTATTACGGTCAGGGTATCGGTGACACCACGTATATTATTACATTGTCGGTCAGCAACATTTGTGGAAACAGTATTTATCAGGATATTATTACAATCCACCCGTTGCCACAGGCTGCGATAGGGCTTTCGCCAGAAAATGATTGTTCGCCGGTTGTTATGAATTTTGCCAATATCTCAACGGGAGCAGCAACAAACTTTTATTGGGATTTTGGAAACGGGCATACTTCCAACAGCCCGATCCCTGAATCACAGGTTTATTACACGGATTCGACGACCTCGGTTTATACCGTCACGTTGATCTCTTCCAATTCTTGTGGCGTGGATACGGCTACCACCCAAGTTGTCGTTGAGCCTGCAAATGTTCATTCTTTGTTCGGCGTTTCCGGCCTACAGGGTTGCGAACCGTTTACGGTTGATTTTTATAATTATGCTACCCCAGGTGCCGTGATCGACTGGAATTTCGGCGATGGCAATACTTCTGCCGAAGCAGAACCCACCCATACCTTTGAAAATCCGGGAACCTACACGGTCATTCAGTATGCAAATTCTGAATGTGGTTATGATTCCTCAACGATCAATATAGTTGTGCTTCCGATGCCTGAAGTGGCGTTTTCACACCCCTCTTATGCTTGCAGGAATCAGCCGATCGTATTCACCAATTTGTCTGTAAATGTTACCGGAAATCATTGGGACTTCGGCGACGGCACGACGAGCACAATGACATCGCCTTCACATGTTTTCAACGAGCCGGGAGTATATGAAGTGACATTGACCGGGCTTTCAATCTTCAACCAGTGCCCGGCAACCTACACCAGCACAGTGATCGTTCATGATCTTCCCGTTGCATCTTTTGAGCCTGAATCTACTTACGGTTGCGCTCCGTTCCCCTTGCAGTTGAATAATTTTTCGATAGGAGGAACTTTCTTTGAATGGGATTTTGGCGATGGAAATACCTCGAATGAAACGAACCCGGTTCACGTATTTTCTCAACCTGGAACCTATGAAGTTTCATTGGTGGCGACTGATGTCAACGGCTGTTATAATGATACTTCGGTTATGAATATCATCGTGCATCCGTCACCAAATGCAGCATTTGATTTTGAACGCGAGTCGCTTTGCGGATTACCTGCGGAGATCAATTTTCAAAATGGATCGTCAGGCGCCAGCGGATATGTCTGGATATTTGGAAATGAAACCTTTTCAAATTATAACAACCCAACGAATATCTATGAAAATGCCGGTGATTATAATGTGATCCTGATCGCATCCAATCAATTCGGCTGTCTGGATACTACTGGCACCGAGATCAGGATATATCCTGAGCCGGAAGCTGATTTCAGCATCGGTGATGCAGAGGGTTGTTCGCCGGTTGACGTCAGGTTTGTCAATCAATCTTCGCAAAGCAACCTGTATTACTGGGACTTTGGCGACGGCACCACTTCCAATGACGCCAGCCCCGAACATGTTTACACCCAACCGGGAGTATATGATGTTCAATTGGTGGTTTCCATCGAAGGAGCTTGCCACGATACGATTATGAAAGAAAATATTGTGACCGTTCACGAAATCCCATTCGCCAATTTCATTCCTATGGAAGTTGGAGCCGAAAGCGACGGAACCTACGAAATGATCAACCTTTCTGAAAATGCTGTGGAATATTACTGGGAGTTTTCTGATGGCGGAAGTTCTACGGAAGAAAACCCGATCCACCGCTTTTATGGCGACGCTGTGCAACAGATTTACCTGGAAGCAAGGAGCGAATATGGTTGTATCGATGATACGCTGATCACTTTCAGGCCGGAATTCATCAAAGGATTGTTTTTGCCAAATGGCTTTTCACCTGAGCAAGGCATCGGTGATGTCAGGGTTTTCAGGCCGCGTGGAGTTGGCTTGAAAGAGTACCATGTCCAGGTTTTCTCTACTTATGGTCTTTTGCTCTGGGAATCTACAATGCTTGAAGAAGGCCAGCCAGCCGAATCCTGGGATGGAACTTATCGCGGTCAATTGATGCCGCAGGATGTCTATGTCTGGAAATGCAAAGGTGTCTTCAAAGACGGCACAACCTGGAAAGGAGAGAAGAGCGAAAAAGGAGGTTACAAAACGATTGGTTCCGTCATTCTCTTAAGGTAAAATTTATCGTAATGATTTAGTCATATTTATGTGTTTTTATGGGAGATTTATTAAGGCAGTCCGAATCGGACTGCCTTTTTTTTATACTCGTTCCGGGATAAATTTCGGATTTTTTTTCCGAAATTTTACCGGAACAGTAATGCCGACTTAGGCATAGATAATTTTTATCATCAGAACTCTATGCCGTGTCGTGTATATATGTATTTTTATGGGAATTGGTCAATGGATTTTCATTTGATTTGAGGAGAAAAAAATTGGGGGGGATTTGTTCTAAAGTAATTCGTAAGTTCCTTTTGTGATTTTTTAGTTTGTTTAAAATCTCATCTCTCGAGCGGCCGGTTTTAGTTGCATTGGGTTAAAAATGCCTCACATACCTTTCAAGGTACGCCTGCGTTTTTTCCTTACTCAAAAACCTGGCAGTCAGGTTAAAAATTGCTCACCTTCACTCTGTCATGGAATTATAAACAAGTTTCTGGTTCTGTAGCATGGGATTCAGTTGTTGCAGTAAGTTTTTTAGTCGAAATTCAGTAAACGTTGTAAATCGGTTTTGCATGTCACGGTTGTAGTTTAGTCGGGAGTTTCAGTTTTCATGGTTATTTTTTCGTCGCTAGTGACAATGCAAAAGGTTCAATTTCTGTGCCATGACCCATTTCCAAACCATAAATTTTTAAAAATACCATAAATGGGTTAGCGCCTGGCTTTAATCGTAAAATGCCTGAAAACGCTGGATTTGTCATTCGCCGGACCAGTCGGAATTTCGAGACAATCGGGAAATTTCATACTCCGATTTCCTGGTTTGCAGCATTGCAAAAAGTAACACTCATGCCGTAAATTCCGGAAAAAGTCCGATTCCAAAGCCCCCGTCTTTTTTTCCTCCATCCATTTGCATCTATAAAAATTTTGAAATACATTTGCGTTAACCATACGGTTAAACCATAAAATTAAGATGGCAGAAAACACAGAAGCAGCAATATTGGAAGCCGCCAAAAAAGTTTTTATAAAACGCGGCTTTGCAGGAGCGAGGATGCAGGAAATTGCCGACGAAGCACAGATCAATAAGGCAATGCTGCATTATTATTTCAAAAGCAAAGAGAAGCTCTTTGCTGTCATCATCCAGCAAACGATGGCGATGGTGATCGAGAAATTCGGGCAGGTTCTGGAATCCGAAGGCGCTGTGATTGAAAAATTTGAAAGGATCATCGAAGTTTACATCACCAATATCCGGGAAAATCCGCATATCCCAATTTTCATTTTACATGAGTTATCGCAAAACCATTTACAGTTTCTGGAAACGATAAAAAGCAAAATCCACCGGATGCCCGATTTTCTAAAGTTTTTTCAGCAAATCCAGGAAGAGCAGGAAGCGGGATTGATCAAGCCAGTGCCGCCGGTTCACCTGCTCCTCAATGTCATTTCCATGTGTGTGTTTCCTTTTGTGGTAAAACCGGTTTTTTGCAACATCATCGAATTTCCTGAAGAGCAGTTTGATTTGCTGATGGCCCAGCGGATTGAAATTGTCTCACAATTTGTGAGGAATGCAATGGAAGTGTGAATTTTTTTATACCAAAACTAACCAAAAAGTTAATCCAAAAGATTGATTTTGAAATTCTAAGAGAGACACCAGACATAAGATTTTAGATGGTTGACCATACTAATTAACCACCAATTACTAAAAAACACTAAACCGGGAAAACTATGTTCAAGTATCTATTCATCATTTTGGAGTTGTTTTGGGCTACCGGCATTTTCGCACAGTCCTTCGACACGCTTTCTTTGACGCAGGCTTTTCAGTTGGCGGAGCAAAACTATCCCCTGTTGAAAAACAAGTCGCTCCTCGCGGAGGCAACCGATTTGAAACTGGAAAACCTGGAACGCTCCCGTTTGCCTTCATTTCACTGGAAAGCAGATGCGACCTATCAATCAGAAACCGTTGAATTTCCGTCAGATGCGCCCATTCCTTTTGAGCTTGATCTGCCGCTTTTCAATGCAAAAACCTTCCTGGAAGGGCAATTTATTGTTTTCGACGGCGGCGTGGTTTCAGCAAAAAGAGAGTTGGAAAAAATGCAATTGGCGGTCAACGAACAAGCCGTTGAAGTAGATTTGTTTGCACTCAAATCACAGATCAACCAACTCTTTTTTGGCGTATTTCTTTTCAAAGAGCAGATCGCATTATTGCAGGTTACTTTGGAAGACCTGGCTATCAGGAAGGCGACACTTGAAGCCGGTGTTCGCCACGGCGTTTTGCTGGAAAGCGAGGTGGATAAAGTCACGGTTAAAGAGCTGGAGATCCTGGCTGAAATCGAAAAACTGGAAAGCGACGTCCGGGCTTTGATCGCTGTTTTGGAACGATACACCGGCAAAAACCTGGGAGAAAATGTAAAACTTATCCCACCGCCACTCAGCAATTTTCAAAAAGAATTTCCATTAAACCGCCCCGAGCAGGAACTTTTCCGGCTGCAAAAACAGGCGCTGCTCGCCAACGAAAATCTGATCTCCGGCGCCAGAAGACCCAAAGTCAGCGCTTTTGTCCGGGCTGGCGTTGGGTACGCCAATCCGTTGAATTTTTTTGAAACCAATCTTTCTCCCTATGCCATCGGCGGCCTGTCGTTTTCATGGAATCTGTTCGATTGGGGACAATCAGCGCGCGACCGCCAGTTGCTTGCGGTACAAAACCAAATCATCGACAACCAGTTGAAAACCTTTGAGCACAATATAGATCTGACCGAAGGGAAATTCAGGGAAAACATCGCCAAACTGGAAAAACAATTTTTGCGCGACGAAGAAATCGCCAGGCTCCAGCAAAAGATCCTCGAACAAATGGCCATCCAATTGGAGCACGGCGTGATCACCGTCAGTGATTATCTCATCCAGGTGAACGCAGAATTAAGAGCACGCCAGCAGTTGCAATTGCACAAAACCCAGTTGATCCAGGTCAAAACGGATTATTTGACCCAAAGGGGTATTTTATAAAAATGAAGAAAACCGGGCAGCATTTGGTTAAAAAACAGGTTGAACGCACGAAAACGTTGTTATAGAATATGGTTATTAAATGTCAAATTTTTATAAATAGTATTAATTGCAAATTGACTACTTGCCTGATTACAAAAACCGGTTTTTATTTATTATTTTTTTTCGACAGGATATTCGAGCATTTAACCTTCCCAATCTGCGGGAAATAAAAAAGGTGTCCCGCTGATCGCGCTG
>CAZKDA010000042.1:0-26737 GCA_964551455.1 uncultured Saprospiraceae bacterium | reverse complement strand
TTGAAGTTGCGGAGTTTTTCTTTGGCGGCTACGCCAAACTTCTGTTCCTCGTCGATCACGAGCAAGCCGAGGTCTTTGAAACCCACATCTTTATTGAGCAATCCATGCGTTCCGATGATAATGTCGATTTTTCCGGCTTTCAGTTTTTCAAAAACCTTTTTCCGCTCTGCGGTTGATCTGAAGCGGTTGAGATAATCCACCGTAACGCCAAATTCTTCGAGCCTTTCCTTAAAGGTCTTAAAATGCTGCAAAGCCAGGATCGTCGTGGGTACCAGCACTGCCACCTGCTTGCCGTCGGTAACGGCCTTGAATGCCGCCCGGATGGCAACTTCTGTTTTGCCGAAACCCACATCCCCGCAGATCAGCCGATCCATAGGGTATTCTTTGAGCATGTCGCCTTTGACATCGTTGGTGGCTTTGAGCTGATCCGGAGTGTCTTCATAAATGAAAGAAGCTTCCAACTCGTTTTGCAAATATCCGTCTTCGGGGAATGCGTGGCCTTTGGAAGCTTTCCTTTTGGCGTAAAGCCTGATGAGTTCCTGCGCGATGTCCTTTACCTTTTTCTTAGTACTCCTTTTGAGGTTTTTCCAGGTTTCGGAACCCAGCTTGTTCAGTTTGGGCGCCGTGCCTTCTTTGCCAACGTATTTAGAGATCTTGTGCAGCGAATTGATGCTGACGTAAAGGATGTCGTTGTTTTGATAGATCAGCCGGACAGACTCCTGAACGTGTCCGCTGATGTTTATTTTTTCCAGCCCGGAATATTTGCCGATGCCATGATCGATATGCGTTACAAAATCTCCGGGGGTAAGCTCACGGAGCATCCTGAGATTGAGCGCGAGGTCTTTTGTAAAACCGCTTTTCAGGCGATACCTGTGGAAACGGTCGAATATCTGGTGGTCGGTGTAACAGGCTGCTTTCAGGTCATGATCGATAAATCCCTGGCTGATAGCCTTGGTGATGGGATGGAAGATCACCTTGGCTTCGAGGTCTTCAAAGATCGCATAAAAACGCTCGATCTGTTTTACGTTGTCGGTAAAAATGTAATTGTCAATTCCCTGCTTTTCATTGTCGAGCAAATTGGCGATCAGGATTTCAAAATTCCGGTTGAAGCTGGGTTGTGGTTTGCTGTTGAAAACAATTTCGTGGTCGATCGCAAAAGCCTGGTGTTTTTTCATCATCAACACCGGAAAAGCCCGGATTTCTTCGAGCACCTGATCCTGGAGAATAAAAGCCCTTTCGCGGAACAATGCCGCCAATTCGCTTTCGTCAATGGATGAAATGGTTTGTGCAAAACGTTCCGTTTTTTCAAAACACATTTGCAATTTGTCGAGCAATATTTGCAAATCCCTGATCCAGATCACGGTATCCTTCGGCAATACACTGAAAACGGAAACTTTCTGATCTTTTGAAAAACGCGTATTGACATTGGGGATGATCGAAACTTTTGCAATTTTCAATTTTGAAAGCTGTGTTGTCGGATCGAAGGTCCGGATACTTTCCACTTCCTCGTCAAATAATTCGACGCGGTAAGGCCAGTCGTTGCCATAGGAAAAAATATCGATGATGCCTCCGCGAATGGAAAATTGCCCCGGTTCGAATACAAAATCGACCCTGTCGAAGCCGTAGTCCACCAGCATTTCAACCAAAAAAGCCACATCCAGCGACTCATTCATCACGATCTCAATGCGGGTTTTTTCCAGCACGCGGGGAGAGACCACTTTCTCAAACAGCGCTTCCGGATAAGTCACGATGATCTCGCCCGCATTTGAAAAGCCGGTGATCCTGTTGATCGCTTCCGTCCTTTGCAAAACATTGGCAGAATCCAGCTCTTCGAAATACATCGGGCGTTTGAACGAATCGGGGAAGAACCAGATCGGCTTTTTGTCAAAAAGTCCTGCGAGGTTATTTTGGATGTAAGCAGCTTCTTCCTTGTCGGAAGCAATAAAGAGTTGAGGGCGTGGCTGGGCGAGATAGGTTCCGGACAAGACAAAGGATTCCAGCGCTCCCGCCATTCCGCTTAACAAGCATCTTGGGGAAGTTTTTTGATTCAGAGCTTCTGTAATCTGACGTATCCGCTCGTCATCGCGATATGATCCTAACAATCGCTGCAAATTTTCCACGGCTGCAAAGATAGTTTTTTTGACGATTTGGCTTCAACATTTTGAATTGGAAAATGTCTATAAAACAATCACCAGCCTTTGACATTCCCCATTCGTGGCATTCCCAATTTAAAGCAACTAATGCACGAATTGCACAATTCGCAAAACGCGCCACGACAATTCGCGGAATTTGCGCTAACCTGCCCCGACGTACCTGCCTGGCCCTGTCGGCAGTAGGCATGTGGCAGATAGGTCGGGGTTCGAGTCTCCAAAAAAATCCCCCAAAATTATTCTTATCTTTTACACACTACTCTCGGATATTCAAAACAAAAAACTCGTTCCGCCAAGTGCGGGGCGAGTTTTTTCAATCTTTTTTAAAATCAGAATAACCCTGAAATCATGGATTAAAAGTTATTGTAATTTCAGCGTCTGCAAAGGGTAATGCCTTCGCCAAATACCTGCCGGGTATGCACCCCCAGTATGCCACGAACCACTTCGTGATGGTTCGAAAGGTCATACACCGTATCATAATCCGCATCCAGGTTTAGCCGCATGGTGCCCAAAACCAGTATCTCCCACAGGCTCAAGCCCAGCCGACCTGTTGATTTTTTACCCCCCAGCACCTTCCTTTCCAGTATCTCAAATAGTTATACAGCAAATTGACGTTTTCGGCCAGGCGCTAGTTAACAAAAGCGGGAAGTCGTACCTCTAATGGTTTACAAATTTTGTGGCTTTATTTTTTGAACAAACTTAGTGAAAATTGGAATTGATCGGAAACAACAAAAACAGCCCGCTTCGACAATGCGAAGCGGGCTGCGTTTAAAAAATATGACTAAGACTATTTTCTGTTAAAATCCTCAGGTCAGGATACGGGTGTTCATTAACTCTTCGATCTCTTCCACCTCGATGGGTGTGCTGCCCATCAGGTTGATGGGGCCATGATCCGTGACGAGGATATTGTTTTCCAATCTTATGCCAATGCTTTCTTCAGGGATATAAATCCCCGGCTCCACCGTAAACATCATTCCGGCCTGCATCGGAACATACTGGCTGCTCAGGTCGTGGACATCCAGCCCCAGGTGATGCGAAGTGCCGTGCATGAAGTATTTTTTATACGCAGGATTTTCGGGATCCTGATTTTTAATATCTGTTTTGGTAATGAGTTTTAATTGGAGCAATTCTTTCTCCATCAATTTGCCGACTTCTTTGTTGTATTCATCCATCATGGTGCCGGGCACGAGCATTTGTGTAGCTTCCTGCAACACTTTCAGCACCGACTTATAAATGGATTTTTGACGGGAAGTAAATTGTCCGCTGACGGGGATGACACGAGTCATATCTGCGGCATAATTGGCGTATTCAGCTCCAAAATCCAGCAAGAGGATATCGCCGTCTTTGCACACCTGGTTGTTTTCAACATAGTGCAGGATACAGGAGTTTTTGCCGCTGGCGATGATCGGAGAATAGGCAGGCCCGGTGGCTCTGTTGCGAATAAATTCGTGGATGATCTCCGCCTCGATCTCGTATTCCATGACCCCGGGATTAACAAAATCCAACACTCTGCGGAAAGCCTTTTCGGTGATCTCGCAAGCCTTGTCGATTGCCGCTATTTCGTATTCGGATTTTATCATGGCCATCTTTTTGAGTATCGGCCCGGAGCGGTGGTATTTGTGGGCAGGATAACGCTGTTGAAGCGCTTTGGTCTGCCGCAGGTTGTTGGTTTCGACTTCGGAATGGAAATACTCGTTTTCATTCAGATTGACATAAATACGGCTGGAAAGAAGGATCAATTCATTCAATACTTTTTCCATTTCGTCGAGCCAGAATACTTTCTGGATACCGGAGATTTTCCTAGCCTCGTCTTTGGTGTATTTCTGTCCATCGTAAATGGCGATTCGCTCCGTAGTTCTTTTGATAAAAACAACCTCGTGAAAGTCTTCCTTTACACAATCGGGGAACAGCGCCAGAACGGTTTCTTCCTGATCCAGACCGCATAAGCTGAACAAAGCAGAGTTTTGGCGGAATGGAAAAAACTGGTCGCCACTTCGTGGCATGAGTGCATTGGAATAAAAAATAGCGATTGAGTCGGGCTTCATCTGGCTGGTGAATCGTCGTCGGTTGACGCGAAACAACTCAGGATTGAGCGGCTTGTATTTCATCGTGTAGTTTTTGTAATGTATGTTCAAGTAATAATTTGTTTTTTCTTTTCGCTTTTCAAACCGGGATTTGGATTGTTTTTTTTCGGGCTTTTTCCAACGGCTTAAATATATCGAACACATTCCTTTTTTCAGAATGAATTGAAATGGGTTTTACAAAAATAGTATAAGCTTTGAGATCTTTGAGAATGAATCTATAGAGGGGCTGATCGTTTACAATAGTATAAAAAATTAGTTTAAATAGCAAGAACCCCAAAGACACTTAACACATGGGAAAATCTATTCAACTGAGTGATGTTTCTATTGGAAATGGAGTGGGGTTTTATAGTTTTTTGTCAACGGCTTCAATCTCCGTATCATCTACTTTCCCACACAATTTTTCCAGTTGGCCGCGGGCTTTGGCTCTTACCTCGTCGTTGACGTAGCAGGCGATCGTGACCAAGCCGAAGGCGAGTACACTCATATCGTCGGTGTAGCCGATTATCGGGGTGAGGTCGGGAACGGCGTCGAAAGGCATCAATAAATATCCAAGAACACCGATGATGATATTCTTTGCCCAATGGGGCGTCTCTTTCCTTGTGAAAGCATAGTACAAAAGCAGGACGGTGTAAACGGTACGCTGACCAACGCTTTTAACCAACCGCTGCAATCGTTTCCAAAATGTCTTTTCTGAAAAAGACCGCATATATTTTTCAAAAGGATTTTTCATCTTTTAAATTTTTAAAACTCCTGTCAATATAAGGTGGAAGCGGTGAAATGTAAAACCCGATGGATCAAATAAATTAAAAAATCGACTTGCCCGAAGATATTTCAGCCGCCTGATCCGCAATAACCATTTCTGTTACAAACAAGTTCCATTCCGCAACAATAACGGATAACACGCCAAATTTAAAAAAGTTATCATCTTTCCGGGTAATTGTAACTACCAGGATATATATGCTGTCGTCGATCATTGTATCATCTTTTAAAAAATACGGATCATGGCTTACCTCAAACGACGGCCTGAAAACCAGGTCAATGCCGGCTCAATGGCAGACATCGCATTTTTGTTGCTGATCTTTTTCCTCGTGAGTACCACCATCGATATCGATGAAGGGATTTTGGTCAACCTCCCTCCCTTGGAGAAAAGTTTTTCAAGGAACAACCCTTATGAAAAAATCTTAAACGTAAAGATCAATGCGGAAAACCGCCTCATGGTGGAAGGAGAACTGGTGAGTATAAAAGCTTTGAAAAAGCTTGTGAAAGATTTCGCTGTGAAAAATCAACACGAAACCACCAGCCCACGGGTTAAGTCCGTGGTTTCGATCCAAAATGACAGAGGCACGGCTTATGCCGCTTACATTGAGGTTTACAACGAAATAAAAGCAGCCTGCCACGAGCTGTGGGATGAAGCGGCAAACCGCGAGTTTCAAAGAGATTTCGACAGACTGGACGAAGAAAAACAAAGTTCGATCAAGTCAAAAATCCCTTTTGCAATTTCGGAAGCAGAGCCGACGGATCACGAATAGAATGAGTTTTTTGTGCAACAATAAAAAAAGCCACTGTTGGAATACAGCGGCTTTTGATCTCATATATTTAACTAAACATTGCCTTTGGAATGTTACGCCGTCTGGACGTAGCGTTTTTTCAGACTCACCTCTTCTGATTGCAGTGCTTCGAAGCGATAACCTTTTTCACTGAAATGCTTCAAAACTTTCGGAAGTACATACTGAAGCTTTTCAAACGACTTCAAACTATCGTGAAAAACGACGATCGAGCCTGGCCTGGTTTTCATTTTTACATTGTCGAGACATTGCTCCCGGTCGATCTTGGGGTCAAAATCGCCGCTGAGCACATCCCACATGATGATGCGGTAATGCCTTTGCAGAAACTGTGCTTGCTTGGGCATCAGCCTGCCATAAGGCGGACGGAACAATGATGATTTCACGAGGTTGGCGCAATGGCGCACATTGTGAAAATAGGGTATATTGTCCGTTGCCCAGCCGTTGAGGTGGTTATAGGTATGGTTGCCTGCGGAATGTCCCTGATCCAAAACTTCCCGGAACACTTCAGGGTGTTTAAATACATTTTCGCCAACGCAGAAAAAGGTGGCTTTGGCATTGAACTGATCCAGGGTTTTCAACACCCAGGGAGTCACTTCAGGGATTGGCCCGTCATCGAATGTCAGATAAATTACTTTTTCGCGTGAAGGAATTTTCCAGACGAAATTGGGAAACAGGTTTTGGATGAATTTAGGAGTCTTTACGAGGTACATATTCAAATAACTAAAACAACATTAAAAAATCACGGTTGCAGATTCTTTTGATTTTTCTTTTGACTTGTTTTAGTTGAAAAAAAACGGCAATTGGGTAAACAGAGTCGTTTTATTTAATTAGTCGCAGATATGTTCAAAAATGCCGACAACCACTTTTATTTCTTTAACTTTGTGTTCCTCAAAAGAGGAATTTTATTAGGGATTATACTTGTTCTCAATTCTTATTAGCTCAACGTATCGGCGAACAATTATGCTGCGTTGATTCTGAATAATTTATCCCATTTTTTTATAAAAAATTTATACACCCAAAAATGACCGGCGTCAGAGTTCGATTTGCACCTAGTCCTACGGGAGCGCTTCACATCGGAGGAGTGCGAACAGCATTGTACAATTTTCTTTTTGCCCGCAAAACGGGAGGCGTTTTCATCATCCGCATCGAAGACACCGACCAGGAAAGATATGTTCCGGGAGCAGAAGATTACATCATGGAATCTTTGAAATGGTGCGGTCTCACTCCTGATGAAGGCCCCGAACCGGGAGGCGATTACGGCCCGTACCGCCAGTCGGAGCGAAAAGCAGCAGGGATTTATTTAAAATATGCACATCAACTGATTGACAGCGGCCATGCCTATTATGCCTTCGACACCTCCGGCGATCTGGATGCTATGCGGAAAAAATACGAATCGGAAGGCAACACATTCAAATACGATTCCGCTACCCGCATGGGCATGACCAACAGCCTGACCCTCGCTCCCGAAGAAACTGAAAAGCGCCTCGCAAACGGTGAGGATCATACCATAAGATTAAAGGTAAATCCCGGAGAATCAATCGTGATCAACGACCTGATCAGAGGGCAGGTCACTTTCCAAAGCAGCGAACTTGACGATAAAGTCATCCTCAAAAGCGATGGTATGCCCACCTATCACATGGCCAATATCGTGGATGACCACCTGATGGAAATCTCGCACGTGATCCGGGGTGAAGAGTGGTTGCCGAGTACGGCTCACCACGTTTTGTTGTACCGGTACCTGGGCTGGGAAGCTACGATGCCGCAATTCGCCCATCTGCCTTTGATCCTCAAGCCTACCGGCAAAGGAAAGCTCAGCAAGCGCGACGGTGACAAATTGGGCATTCCTGTCTTTCCATTGTCATGGGAGGGAGCCACCGCTGAGGATTCGTTCAAAGGATTCCGGGAGTTTGGCTTTTTGCCGGAAGCCGTGAATAATTTCCTGGCATTGCTCGGCTGGAATCCCGGAACTGAGCAGGAGATTTTTTCACTGGAAGAGCTTTGCCAGGCTTTTTCACTGGAACGGGTCGGAAAGTCAGGAGCAAGGTTTGATTTTGAAAAAGCAAAGTGGTTCAACCAGCAATACATCATCAAAACGCCGGATGAAAAGTTGGCGGAACTCGTTCAGCCTTTTTTGGCGAAAAAAGGATATGCTGCGGAGCCGGAGTATCTGACGAAATTTTGCGGACTGATGAAAGAGCGCGTGAGCCTGCTGACCGAGTTTGCCGAAATGGGTTATTATTTTTTTGAAAACGTAAAAAACTACGACGAGGCAACCATAAAAAAGCGCTGGCAGGAAGACCGCCGGGAATCATTTACGCAGTTGAGCCAACTGCTGGACGGCATCCCGGATTTCACGGCTGAAAATATTGAAGCCACGGTGAAAAATTTCATCAATGATTCCGGTTTGAAATTCGGCGAGGTATTTCCGGTGCTGCGCATTGCGTTGACTGGCTCTATGTCGGGGCCTGATCTATTTAATACGATAGCGCTGCTGGGAAAGGTGACGGTGATGAAAAGACTGAAGGGGGCTTTTGAGTATTTTGACGGGGTGGTTGGAATAGCTGGTGATTCAGAGCTAAATGATTTGAAAATTAAGATCAGAAAACTGGCAGATACTTATGCGTCAAAATTAAGTGACAAAATAGAAGATAGAATAGAAGCCATGAAAATGGACGACAATTCACACCACTTGGTTTATCGGGTGTTGGGAGTAAATTCCATAGAAGGCGAACGAATAGATTTTTATCAGAACAAAGGCCGGTTCCTTTATAATTATGCAGGCTCATTCCTTGAAGAAGCTGCTACATTATGCCTCAATTACAAATATCCGGATGGTTTAAAAACAAAAATAGAAAACACTTCAGGCGCTTCCCCGAAAACTTTTGAGATAGATTTTCTCAATGGAAAAGATGCCATCGAAGTAAAATGGCGGGACGCAACTACCGACGGAGATCATATTACAAAAGAACACAACAGAGTAAAAGTTACAAAAAGCTACGGTTTTAGGCCTATAAGAATAATGTTTTACTACCCGCAAAGAGACCAGGCTATCAAAATTCAGGAAACCTTAAAAATGCTCTATACCGGTGTCGGTGGTGAATATTACGCTGGTGAAGAAGCGTGGGAATTCCTGAAAATTTACAGTGGTGTTGACCTCAAAGCAATTTTAATGGAAATTGCAAACGAAAAAACTCCCGAAAATGGAAATTAACACCATCATGCACGGAGATTGCCAGGAGCGATTGAAAGAACTGGATGACGATCAAATAGATCTGGTTTATTTTGATCCCCCATTTTTTACTCAAAAAACCCATACCTCAAAAACCAGGGATAATTCGAAAACCTATCAATTCGAAGACAAATTCAACTCATTGGAAGAATACTTAAAACTCATTGAAAATGTACTCATCCAGTGTAAAAGGGTCTTGAAAGACACCGGGAGCGTTTTTCTGCATTGTGACAAGACGGCTTCCCATTTCCTGCGAACCGTACTCGATCAGGTCTTTGGCCCTGACAATTTTCAAAGCGAGATTATTTGGTCTTACAAACGCTGGTCGAATTCAAAAAAAGGTTTACTCAATGCTCACCAGGTCATCTATTTTTATTCAAAAACAAAGAACTTCAAGTTTAATACGATTTACTCCGATTATTCGCCAACAACCAATATCGACCAAATACTCCAGGAGAGGAAGAGAGATAAAAATGGCAAATCTGTTTACAAAAAAGATAAAAACGGCAAAGTAGTTATTGGCAAAGAGAAAAAAGGAGTACCCTTATCAGACGTCTGGGAAATCCCATACCTCAACCCTAAAGCAAAGGAAAGAACCGGCTATCCTACCCAAAAACCGGTTTTGCTTCTCAATCAAATAATTAATATTGCCACCGACGAAGGAGATATTGTGTTGGATCCGTTTTGTGGCAGTGGAACGACCTGTGTTGCAGCCAGGCACTTAAATCGAAATTACATTGGCATTGACATATCCTTAGATGCAATAAATTTAACAAACAACCGAATGGAAGAAATGGTCATTACCCAATCCAAATTGCTAAAGAAAGGGATGCAAAGTTTTTTTGAAAAAACAGCAAAGGAAATGGCGATTCTTCAAAGTATCAATGCAATTCCTGTTCAAAGAAATTCAGGCATCGACGGTTTTTTAAAAGCGCATTTGAATGGTTCTCCGGTACCTGTGAAAATACAAAGCGAGCACGAATCATTGGAAGACGCCATCGAAAAAATGGAAAGCGCAACACTTGGAAAAGATTACCGGCTTAAAATCGTCATACAAACCAGGGAGCTAATAAAAAACCGATTATTTGCCACCGATTCTGATATTCTGGTAATTAAATCCCCTGAACTTCAAATTAAAGAAAGCACAAAAGACCTGTACCCATCACACAGCTATTCCATCAGCGATAACAACCATTGAGTTTCAAGGCAACTGCTTTTTTGTTCATCAAAATCACAAATCACCATGCCAAAGAAAAAACCCAAAAAAGGAAAACCCGAAGTCCATGAAGAACTGGAAGGGTTTGATATAAAAATCAACGAGTTTGGCGAGATCATTTCCAACTTCCCGGTTGACCGGATCAACGAGTTTTTAAACGAAAACCTCGAGGATAAAAAACTCAAAGAAAAAGAAGAAACCGAAGAAAAATCAATGGACGAAGAGGAGTAAGATCATCCAGCCTCCTGTCACCAAACCCATCCTGTTTGCTACCAATCCACGACCCACGTTCCTTGAGCTTTGATAAAAAACAATTGCCATGTTTGTAAGGTGGTTTTTAAAAGTTTGACTACTTTTGGGTATGAAAAAGGTGTTTTTCGGGCATTTATCCGAAGGGTAGCGTTTTAATTGAAAACGCTGAAACCGCAATTTACACCTCAAATTTTTAGATGCTCCATTAAGGGGGAGATTCCCAAAAACCGGTTCAGGCAATGAGTCCCAGGAACTTGAAGTCCAACACTTTCACGCTAAACTTTACTTGCTGTTATAAACCAGGCGCTTTTTTTAATAAGGCGCTGCTTTTCCCTGTATTCAAAACACCCGTTTATTGTTTGCCACTGCGGTTTTTCGCTGTGGACATGCAAGGCTGTCGAGGCTTTCGCCACAGCCTTTTCGTTAATTTTGCAGGTTTTGTTTTTTTGTGAAAAAGAGTTTAAATGATTGAGTGTATATTTGAGTTGATCCGATGTCGAAAAACTGAGTAGAAATATGAAAAACTGGTTACAAAAAGCCAACTGTTTCAGCCGTTTCGTTACAATTTGCTTTTTCTTTGTTCAAAGTAATGCAGGTGCTCAGCATTTCATTTTCGAATATTCCGGCCCCGATTCCATTTTTGTTGATGAAAACTGCATTGCCGTGCTGGAATGGGGCGACACAACCGTGACCGTCGAACCCGTCGATCCGCAAAACGGCCAAACCATCATTTATTTTGAGGTTGAAAATATCAGCGGCGGTTTTTCGGAAGGCGATACCATACCGCCCGCCGTGCAGGTGGCTGTGACTTACCGCGCTATTGACAACCTCGGCAATGATTCGCTGTTTACCTTCACGATCGATTTTGTAGATCCCATCCCTCCCGTAATCTCCGGAGTGGGCGCAGATATAACCGTCGATTGCGATGAGATCCCAGCCTCCGATCCGGCAGTCGCCTCTGACAACTGCGATCCGGCGCCAGACCTGGTTTTCAATGAATCGGTTACGCAGGGTAGTTGCGCCCATGAATTTACCCTCACCTGGACCTGGACGGCCACCGATATGTTCGGGAACTCAACTGTGAAAAGCCGCACGATCACCGTCGTAGATAATTCAAACCCTTCGTTTATCCTACCGCCGGACATCACGGTAAGTTGTCAAAATGCAGGTAACCTGGCTATCACCGGCGTTCCCCTGGCTTTGATGGACAATTGCGATAACAACCTCGTGATTTACTATTCGGATATCACCACCGGCGGATATTGCCCGCAAACTTATACTATTTCAAGAACCTGGGAAGTGGAAGACAATTGCGCCAACTCCGCATCAGGCGTTCAGACCATCACCGTTCAGGATATTACACCGCCGGTTTTTGTCAATCCCGCTGCCGATGAAAATTACGCATGCGATACCGACCTCAATGCCGATGCGGCTTTTGCCGACTGGCTCGCAGCGCTGGCGAATGCCTCTGCTGCCGATAATTGTTCGGCTACCCCCGCGCTGCGCTGGTTTGCGGCGGTTCCCGGCTCTTACGACTTGAGCGATACGCTCACCTTTCCGGGAATATTTCCGACGGAACTGGATACCGCAATTTGCCCTGCTCCGGTGATGGGCATTTATCGTTCGACAATGGTAGATTTTGTAGTTTATGACCTTTGCGGAAACGCTTCGGTTTCAACAGCCGCTTTCAACGTCGTTGACAACACTGCACCGGTTTTTGAAAATTGTGTAAACGATACGACCATCAGCAGCGAAGCAGGGCTGTGTGAAGCGGTTTTCGAATTGCCGCCGCCGGTCATTTCGGATGAGTGCGCCAATAATTTTAATTCAGAACAATTCAATACTTCTGCCGCCATTACCTCGCCGATGCCGGGCGACGCAAATGTCGTGGTAAGCCCAGTGTCGCTTGTTTTCAGTAACATTCCGGTTTCGCCGGTGATCGCTTCCGGCCCCGTGACTTTGACGCTCGACCTCATCAATGTGGACGCAGAGGCCATCAGCGAATATTTTATCATTTCCGGTGAAGACGGTTCGGTTTTAGGACAAACCGCAAACGCTCCGAGCCAATGCGAAGATGCAACCACTACGGTCGATATCCCGGCTTCCAGCTTCAACGACTGGACTGCCGACGGCGATTTGGTCATCACGCTCATCCCCAACGAGCCAGGCCAACCCAACCTCGCCATCAACGATATTTGCGGCGGAAGCTCGGTGGACGCAACCCTCGATTACGTGTCGCAATCGCCGGATCTGATCGATTTTTTTTATAGTATAAATGGCTCGACGCCCATTCCGGCAGTGCCGGGAACTATCATTTCCGAAACCTTGCCGGTGGGTATAAATGAAGTGACTTACTTTGCTAATGACTGCGCCGGAAATACCGGAACCTGTGTTTTTACGGTAACCGTACAGGATGTCGAAGCTCCGGAAATCGTATGCCCGGCTGATATTTCAGCGACTTTAGCTCCTGAAGATGATTGCAGCCAGGGGCTTGAAATCCTGCTGCCGTTTCCGCTTTCTATTGATGACAACTGCAACTTCCCGGTCAACTCCATGACCCAACCGCTCAATCCTGCGGAAGCTTTGCTGAGTTTTTCTTACGAACCAAATTACCTGGATTACATCGCCGATGATAAAACGATTGTGTTTCCAAATGCAATGGCCAATGCAGCAGGAAGCGATGTTATTTTAACGGTAACGATCCAGGGTGATGTCGCAGACCCGGAAGCCTATTTCACGATATTTTCGGAAGACAATATGAATTTGGGTACAACGGAGGCAGGGCAACCCAATGTTGTTGTTGATACCGCTGCCTGTCCCGACCTTACCATTTCGACAACAACAATTAACATCCCGACCTCGCTTTACAACAACTGGGCGGCTGACGGTACAGTAACTTTCACCGCTATTTCAAATAAAACTTTTGCTGATCCGCCACCAGGCGGCAATGGCGATGGCATCAATCCTGCCTGCATGACATTCCCGCCCGGAACCCCGGATGGAACTACCGATGACCAAAGCAATATGATAATGGAACTGGCGTACAATTTCGCAACGCCGTTTTATTACGCCGAAGGTGCAACCGAAATTCCGGTAACCGAACTGCCGCCTCCCAACACTTCTCCTTCGGCAAATTTTAATGCAGGCACTACAACGGTTTATTATTTTGTGGAAGATGGCTCTGGAAATGCGGATACCTGTTCTTTTCAGGTCTTCATCGAAGATGCCACCCCTCCACAGGCGCTTTGCCAGGTTGCCACGATCTTTGTCAACCCTTCCGGTTTGGAGACCTATACCCTCGATCCCTCGGAAGTGGATAACACAAGCACGGATAACTGTGAGATCGCTTTCATGACCGTTTCGCCGGATGTATTCAATTGCAATGAGCAGGGAACACTGGTTCCGGTTACCCTGACCGTCACAGATATTTTCGGGAATACGGCAAATTGTGTAACTCAGATCAATGTACAAACACAACCGCCATTGCCAACATACTCCATTGGTATCTGCGGAAATGATACCCTTTCGCTGTTTGCGAACCCGCCTCCTGCTATCGGTAATAATATTTATTCTTATGTCTGGAACGGGCCGAACAGCTTCACTTCGGTTGATGAAAATCCCCAGATCCCAAATGCTGACCACACGTATTCGGGCAGCTACTCGGTAACCGTTACAGGGTTCACAGGATGTACGGCTGTCGGGACGGTTGAAGTATCGATCAATGCTTCGCCGGATGTCCCTAATATTAATGTTAACGGCAACGAAATTTGTTCTGACGATGAGCTTGTACTCTCTACGCAGACCTACTCCGGATCAGTAGTCAATTATTACTGGTACGAAGGCGTTTCTCCCACCGGAACACTTATAACCACAACTCCTGCGCCGACCCTGACCATGTCGCCACCACTTTCCACAGGCGCTACTTCTTATTACGTGATCGTTGAGGTTGACGGCTGTTTCTCACAGGCTTCTGATTTTGAAACCGTCAATGTCACCCCAACCCCGGTTGCAACTGTAAATGATGCAGTGATCGATGTTTGTGAAGGTGAATTGATAATATTGGGAACTTCTGAAACCGACCCGGGATATGCTTATTCCTGGACAGGCCCCAACGGTTTTACTTCCGGCCTGCAATACCCTCAGACTTTTAACGCAACACTCCCCGATGACGGAACTTACACGTTAGTCATCACCGACAATAATTGCGCTTCAACACCTGTGACTACCGAAGTGAACGTAACCGCGACACCGGCGACGCCGACTATCAGCTCCGTAGGTTCAGTTTGCGAAGGAGGCAGCCTGACCCTGACGGCCAGTACCATGAATGGTGATTTTTATACCTGGACAGCTCCCGATTTCAGCATACAGATCACTTCCACCAATTCATTGTTCCTATCTGGAGTAACGCCCGATTTTACGGGTAACTGGACGGTGGTTGTCACCAAAAACGGATGCAGTAGCGACATGTCTGCTCCGTTTCCGGTGGTTGTCGAACCAGGGTTGTCAATAAATGCCT
Organism: uncultured Saprospiraceae bacterium; assembly: GCA_964551455.1. Lineage (GTDB taxonomy): Bacteria > Bacteroidota > Bacteroidia > Chitinophagales > Saprospiraceae > JAHDHW01. Next base: position 11,725 of record CAZKDA010000042.1, on the reverse strand, counting down.
CAAACGACAGTCCGGTATGCAATTCAGAGCAAGTGCAGCTTTCAGTGAACACCATTCCGGGAGCGGCTTACAACTGGTCTGGGCCTTCCGGCTTTACATCTGTACTCCAAAATCCCATTGCTCCCGCAGTGGCCGGCACCTACTCCGTTACGGTAACCTCATTGCTGGGATGTTCCAATTCGGCAATGACGGAAGTATTGGTCAACACGCCTCCGGTGATCACTGCTTTGAGCAATAATGGCGCTCCATGTGTCACTGGAGCCAATGACATTTTGCTCATCGCAACGGTTTTCCCACCGGATAACGGCAGCTACCAATATTCATGGACTGGCCCGAACGGTTTCAGCTCTTCGAATGCCATTCCTGTATTGCCAGGCGCCACTTCCGCTGACAATGGTTCCTATTCTCTGATCGTCACCGATGGGAACGGTTGTACTTCAGCGCCTGCCACTACCGTGGTCAATGTGTCTGATGTTCCGCCTACGCCGGCGATCAATGGAACCTCGCAACTTTGCGAATCCGAAAACCTGAGCCTGACGACTCAAAGTTATAGCGGAACCAACGTGCTTTACACCTGGCTAACCCCTTTGGGCAGCATACCGACCATGTCTCCAACGCTGACGATCATTTCCGCAACTACCATGAACAGCGGAGATTATCAGGTGATGGTTTCAGTTGATGGTTGTGTTTCCAGTCTTTCCGGAGTATTCTCTGTCGAGGTCAATGCCATTCCGGCTATTCCCGTTGCTACGAGCAATGTTCCGGTCTGTGCAGGAGCCACTATCGAATTATATACGCCCTTCGTACCGGGCGCTTCCTATTTATGGACAGGGCCATCGGGTGTTTTATCATCATTACAAAACCCCGTGATCCCGGATGCCTCTGCTGCTAACGAAGGAGCTTATAGCGTCCAGGTGAGTATCAATGGCTGTGAATCCGGGTTTTCTGCGCCCGTAAATGTCGTCATTTACCCAACACCTCCGCCCCCTGTAGTGACCAACAGCGGATCTGTTTGTATTGACAGTCCATTTCCAAGCCTAATCCTTTCAATTGACCCTTCAAGCGCCGTTCCCGGCGCGGCTTATACCTGGTTCAATGCGCAACAAGGAGCACAAATAGCCGGGCCGACTTTGGCGTTGAACGCCACCATCAACGATTTTTCAAACTATACCGAAGGAGTTTATGACTTTTACGTCATCGCGGAGCTGGGCGGATGTCCGGGCGTATCATCCATTCCAACAACAGTGTTCATCAATGAAATTCCCAATATCCAGGCTTCCGCCGGAAATGATGCACAACTCTGCAATAACACGCAAGTAACGCTCAATGCCAATACTCCGGCAATTGGCACAGGACAGTGGACACAACTCTCCGGACCAACAGCCACGATTGCAGATCCCGGCCTTGCAACATCTTTGGTGTCAAACCTTTCAGGAGGTAATGTTTACGTTTTTGAATGGTCGCTCTCCAATGGCGCCTGCCAGAATTACGATGCTGATGAAGTAACGATCATTGTGGATGAAGACACGCAAATCGCCGAAGCAGGTTTGAACCTTGAGGTTTGTAACGATACTACCGCTATATTGAATGCCAATCCGCCAAACCCGGGAGCATCGGGAATGTGGACACAAAGCCCGGGTCAAGCGGCTATGGGCGTTGTCATTGTCGATGCCTCCGATGCGAATTCATTGGTTACGGGGCTTGAGGCCGATCAGGAATACGTTTTTACCTGGACACTCAGCAATACCGGCTGCGGAGAGTTTTCCGCTGACGATGTGGTTGTTTTTGTTATTGAAAACTTTGAAACAGCGATTGCCGGAAATGATATGGCAGTCTGTGGCAATGGCTCGGCGCAGCTCAATGCCGAAACCCCTGGAAGCGGAATAGGTACCTGGTCAACGGTTGAACCTGGCATTACATTTTCCGATGCCAACGATCCGCAAACCGAAATCTTTGGCTTGCAAAACGGGATATATTTATTCACCTGGACGCTCGACAATGGCGTTTGCGGAACGACAACCGACAATGTTGAATTGGAATACGAAATTGAGCCGCAGGCTTTCGATGATGAATTTTCCGTCAACTATTCGAGCAGCGCCAATTTTAATGTGTTGAACAACGATTTCATCCAGGCGCCCGTGGAAGTTCAGATCAGCATGGCACCTGTCAACGGAACCGCCGAACACCTGGGGAATGGCGTATTTTCCTTTACGGCAAATTCGTCGTTTACCGGAACGGATGAATTCACTTACCGCGTTTGCAGTCAGCTTTGCGAGGATGTATGCTCGGAGGCAACGGTTTCCCTTCGCATCGGCGATGATGTGGAATGCGTGGCCCCTACTATTTTTACACCAAACAACGACGGGATCAACGATGCTTTCATCATCCCCTGCCTTGCCACCGGCAATTACCCCGACAATTCCGTGTCGATCTTCAACCAGTGGGGTGACCAGGTCTTTCATGCTTCGCCGTATATGAATGACTGGCAGGGTACTTACAACGGACAAGACCTTCCGGTCGGCACGTATTATTTCGTGGTGAAATATCACAGGGATCAACCGCACGTTGCGGGATTTTTGGTTTTGGAAAGATAAAAAACCGAAATTTTGTCTATGAAAAATAATCTTTTGTGAAAAAGGATTTCCCGAAAAACCGTTTGAAACTGTTGCCTTGCGAAAACGTAAGCAAAAAAACAAGATCATTTCAAAACTATTGAAAAGCGCTGAGACATGAAAAAAACTGTTACGACGATATTTATTTTAACCTGTTTTTCCCAACTGTGTTTTAGCCAGCAGGAGCCGCAATATACCCAGTTTATGTACAACAAACTGGCGCTGAATCCTGGGTACGCTGGCAGTCACAGAACCACTTGTTTTACAGGGGTGTATCGCAATCAGTGGCTCGGGCTGGAAGGCGCCCCCAAAACGATGATGATCAGTTTTGACACGCCGCTGTTGAATAAAAGATTGGGGATAGGTTTTACCATCAACCGCACCACAATTGGCATTACGGAAAAATGGACGGCAGAGGGCAACTACGCTTACCGGATCAAAACCGGCAACAAAAGCCACCTGGGGCTGGGCATCCAGGCTTCGGTGCGATATATCGGCAACAATTATGCAGACCCGCGGCTGGTAGCGACCCAGGGGATATCCGCCGACGGAGGGATACCGGTTGGCGACCAGCGATTGTATGTTCCCAATTTCGGAGCAGGTTTGTATTTTAATAATGAAAAATTCTATGCCGGGGTTTCCGTGCCGAGATTCCTGGACAACGGAATTGATTTCAACAGCTTATCCGGAGTTTTGGGAAGGGAAGCTCCTCATTACTATTTTATGACTGGATTGATTTTAAAACTGAATTCCAGCACAAAACTGCAACCGCAGCTTTTGCTGAAATATGCACAAAATACCCCGATCGACGCCGACTTCAACGCCAACCTGATCCTCATGGATAAATTGACACTGGGCGTCACTTACCGTTTGGGCGGCGATAGTGACACCGGCCTTGGAGAATCCATTGATTTTCTGATCGCTGTGCAGGCATCGGATCAGTTGCTTTTGGGCTTTTCCTATGATGTCACCACGTCGGGTATCCGGGATTACAGCAGCGGAAGCCTGGAAGCAGTGGTGCGCTACTGCCTGCCGCGTTCGGATGGTAAAGAGGTTGTCAATCCGCGATTTTTCTGATCGCTTTAAAACATAGCGGTTGTAAAATAAACCCTGAATTTCAATTCGTTATTAGCACACGAATCTGCGGATTAAAATTAAACCTTAGAGAGACTTTTAGACTTTAGATGATAGACACCCGATACCTGATACCTGATACCCGATACCCGATACCCGATACCTGGCTACTTTATTTTTGACCTAATTACCTTAGAAACTCTTAGCAAATGAACTTTTTCAAAATCGTTCTTCTGACCACCACTATATTTCTCACAACAGTCGGCGGATTTTGCCAGCAAAGCTCAAAGACCAAAGCTGCCGGAAAACTCTACGAAAAAGGCGGCGAGGTGACCGTGATCAACACTACGAAAATCAATACCTCCAGCCTCGAATTTTCTCCTGCTTATTACCAAAACGGGATCGTATTCGTTTCTTCGCGCAACCAGCAGGGCAAAATCGACAAGCAGATCAACGAAACTTACTTCGAGCTTTTCTATTCTGATGTTGATGCCACAGGTATGCCGCTCTCTCCCAGTCCCTTTTCTGTCAGGTGGAGCGACGCCCAGCACGAAGGCCCGGTCACCTTTGATCGCGAAGGCAGGGTTTTGTATTTTACCAGCAACAGCATCCACAAAAAAAATGATGATAAAAAAGTAGCTCACCTCAAAATTTACGAAGCCATAAAAGGACAAAACGACTGGAAGGATGTCCGGGCTTTATCTTTCAATTCAGACAACTACGATTGTGCGCATCCAACCCTTTCAGCAGATGGAAAAAAATTGTTTTTCGCTTCCAACATGTCCGGAGGTTATGGTGGCATGGACCTGTATTTTGTTGAAAAAACACCAACCGGCTGGAGCGCCCCGATCAATTTGGGCAGCGACATCAATACGGCAGGCAATGAAATTTTTCCGTTCATACACAGCAGCGGCAACCTGTTTTTTTCTTCCAACGGTTACGATGGCTTCGGCGGGCTTGATATCTTTATGATCGACATCAGCAGCCGCAAGTGGGGAAAAGTGACCAACCTCGGAGAACCATTCAACTCTCCTGCCGACGACCTGGGGCTGATCCTCAACCCCGAAGGCAACAGAGGTTATTTTGCATCTTCCAGAGATGGAGGAGCCGGCAAAGATGACATTTACCTGTTCGAGGCTGCCGATGGCATCTGGGGCAGAACCAGGCCTTTTCTGCTACCTGCCATGCTGAATGTTTATGATGCCAATTCTAAAAAATCCATCGAAGGCGCCGAGATCCGGATTTTTGAAAAAACTGCCGACGGTTTTGTCAGTAGCGAAAATGACTTGTTTAAAGGTGTGCTGATGCCGGCTGATGAAGGATCGGGAGAGTTGGTGTTCAAACTGGTCAGAAAAGGCGCCGGATCGTTGAACAAACCTGATCTTTATTCAGACAAGGGAGGTGCGGCTAAGTTTGATTTTCTGGGAGAACGTCGGTATCTGATCCTGGTGGTAAAAGAGGGTTATAAAAGCGCCGAGTTGGTGCATTCGACAATAGGAAACGAAAGCAAAACGGAGATTTCCATCCCGATGGAAAGAAATTTCTGCTCGATGTTCAGCGGAGTGGTTAAAGATATTACGGATGAGCAATCTGTCCCGAATGCCGTGATCCGCATCAAAAGCAGTTGTGACAACAAAGAAGAAGTTTTCATGGCTGATGATAACGGAGCCTTTGATGCGTGCCTCCCTATGGGTTGTGATTATTCAGTGACCATCATGAAGGAAAACTTTTTTGACAGCGCTATTTTTCTCGAAAACCTCAATACCCCCGAACCGCTTTCAAAAGAAATATTGCTCTCTCCTTCCAATTCGGCGATGCTTTCAGAGGGTTCTGTCATCGTTTTGAATAATATTTACTACGATTTCGATAAGTCCCATATCCGCAAAGGAGCTGCCCGTGAATTGGATGACTTGTTCACTATTTTGCAGACATTTCCAAGTTTGATAATCGAACTGAGCAGTCATACGGATTCGCGTGGCAACGAAACCTATAACCAAAAGCTTTCCCAGGCAAGGGCCGAGTCAGCAAAAAGTTACCTCGTCTCACGCGGCATTGATCCCCAACGAATTACAGCCGTCGGATACGGCGAATCACAACTCCGAAACAATTGCCGCGACGGGGTGAAATGCTCCGAAGCTGAACACCACGTCAACCGCAGAACGGAGGTGAAGATATTAAAGATCGACGCTCCCGTCAGGGTGCAATACAAAGATTATGGGCCGGAAGTGATCAATCCTAAGAACTAATCTGCCTTGTGTTTTGCATATCAAAAAGAGAGATCAAAGCAGGAAAGAAGCGCTAAACAAAATAATGAAGTTTTCAAAAAATGTAAAAATCCTTTGGGGTTAAGGCTTTTTACAATCCTGCCAGTTGCTACAACCTAATGCTTACCAGTTTTATCCAGAATTATGAACCCCTGCCAGATTAAAGTCGTAAACTTTTTTTTACTTAACATAAAAATCTGGCTTATTATGAAAAACACATTGTTGTTATTTGTATTTACATTTTTTCAAACTTTGAGCGTTTTTGGTCAATTAGGAACGATCGATCCTGATTTTGATCCCGGAACCGGTTTTGGCGAAAGCATTTTAGAATCTCGCGTGGAAACCATCATTCAACAACCGGACGGAAAACTGTTGGTCGGAGGATGGTTTAGCGAATACAATGGAACTGCCATCAGCCTCATTGCGCGCCTGAATCTGGATGGAAGCTTAGACAATAGCTTTGCTATTGGCGACGGTTTTTCAGGCTTTAGCTCGTATGTCAAAGCCATTGCGCTACAACCCGATGGGAAGATCCTTGTGGGCGGTAATTTTACGGAATTCGACGGGACTACCCGGCATAGGATTGCACGTTTAAACAGTGACGGTTCATTGGATTCAGGCTTTGACCCTTTGACCGGTTTTAATAGCGATGTGAATGCAATAGTCGTTCAACCTGATGGGAAAATACTCGTCGCCGGAATATTCTCGGCTTACGATTGGCTGAATGCAGGGGGTGTTGTCCGGAACAGAATAGCGCGGCTGAATGCAGATGGTTCGCTGGATACTTCATTCGATCCACAGGATGGATTTGTGTCAACCACAGGCGCACAAGCTCGTATCCACAAATTGATCCTTCAGCCGGATGGCAAAATATTGGCATGTGGCCAGTTTGATGAATTCAATGGCGAGCCTCGGATCATAGTAGCCCGCTTGAATGCAGACGGAACGCTGGATAACTCATTTGATGCCGGTGATAATTTTGAATTGATTTTCGGATTCTATGGAGAATCCTGGGGCATGAAGCTACGTCCTGACGGGAAAATACTCTTAGCCGGAAATTTCAGCCATACCGGCGCTTCGGGTAGTGGTGTGGTTCAGCTAAATTCAGATGGTTCGCTGGATACTGGTTTTGGAATAAATAAAAATGCCACAGCGATAGGCCTCCAACCCGATGGTAAAGTTTATATTTCGGAAACCGGCCCCTACAACTTTAACAGGCTCAACACCGACGGCTCATCTGATGCGGCATTTCCACAAACCACTTTCAATGATATTGCCCAAACCATCTTTGTTCAAACTGATGGCAACATTGTTATCGGAGGCTGGTTTTCATACAACCCTGCCGGTATCATGCGGCTGATCGGCGACAACCCCTCTTCAAGTGTTTCAGGTGTATCTGCCAACAACGTAGAAGTCCGGGTCTATCCAAACCCCACGTCAAATCAAATCCATATTGATTTTAAAACGGAACAGTTCTCAACCGATTTGAATTTTATTCTCAACAACGCTGCCGGACAAGAGATAAAACACCTTTCAATTGAATCAAATACGAGCAACATTCCACTTGAAAATGTCCCTTCCGGTGTTTATTTCTATAGAATACAGGATAAGCAGGCAGTCATTAAATCAGGAAAATTGGTGGTGCATTGAAGTTGTTTAGAAAAATTTTGATGTATTAAATTGTTGTCACCCTGACACGACATTTTTTTTGAGAATGTTAAATTGTGAAAAGAAGGACTCCATCTGGCAAACTGGGTGGAGCCTTTTTTTATTGGGTTTTTCGCCAGGAAAAGCGGTTATGGCAGGAAGTATATGTAGCACAGCCTATTTTAATATTTATGTTTGCCTATTTATATCCCCAGGCATACCCTACCTTACAGGTTATTTTTTGGTTAAGGATTTTAACTAATATTGGCCAAATTTTCCGGTCATAAAAAAAACGAGTACTGCTTTTTTAGTCAGATATTTGCGTCAAATTTTCAGCCGGTTCAATTTATATACTGTATCAAGATAAGGTGAGAAAGGGAGATCGGGGATCGTAGGGGTAAAACGTCCGGTTGACCGAAAGCCGGGGATCGTTGGGGGTGTATGAATTCCCTTCTATACCCATCTCATATCCCCTATCATCCCCGTTCCGACATATCCCCTTATCCCCGGATTCGAACCCGGTAGTGGTATATTCTTCATTCCCTGTATCCAAATAATTGAAGTTCAAATCATTCATTTGCTTTTTTATGAAAGAAAAAATCCTGAAATCCATCCTGCTGCTTCTTCTGCCAATAGCATTTCAACTGCCTGCTCAGAACTGCCTGCCGCTGAATTTACCTTTTTACCAACCGCTTCGAAGTTTGGTTGATAGTAAATTAGAATCAGAACTTTACATGACCCTGAGAGCCAACCGTGAATGGGCAAGACTCGTCGATGAAAAAAAACTGTCGGTAGGTCTGGTAGATTTGAAAGACCCTTTTAACATCCGCTTTGCAAGGATCAATGGAGATGAAATGATGTATGCGGCCAGCCTGCCGAAAATTGCCATTCTGCTTGCGGCTATGGATGCTCTTGACAAAGGAGAAATATCGGAAACCGATGATGTTATCCAAGACCTGAATTTGATGATCTGTCACTCCAGCAATCAGGCATCAACCCGAATGATAGACTTGCTCAGTTACGAAAAGATTAAAAATGTACTGATCGATCCCCGCTATGAATTTTACGACAAAGATTTTGGCGGGCTTTGGGTCGGCAAGCGCTATGCGGCTTCAGGGCGAAGGTATCCCGATCCTATTAAGGGGCTTTCCCATGCTGCTACCGTCACACAAGTCTGCCGTTTTTATTATATGCTGGCGCTGGGTAAACTGGTGAACTGGGAACGCTGTGAACAAATGCTGGAGATTATGGATGAACCGGCATTACACCACAAATTTGTCAATACTATCGACCGGATCGCTCCTAATGCAAACGTTTACCGGAAGTCAGGATCTTGGAGGAGTTATCATTCCGACTCCATGCTGGTTTGGGACGAAAACACCAGCCGACGGTATATCCTGGTTGCTCTAACGGAGCACCCTGAAGGAGAACAGATCATCAGGGAACTGGTCAATGTCGCCGAGAAGGTTTTGAAAATACAGGAATAAATCAGGAATGGAGGTTTAAATAAACTGCATAAGTACAGAGACAAAAAAGCATTGAAATTTTTCATTTTTGCCGCCAAGGCACGAAGACACAAAGTTTTTAACCTTGTTTCCTTTTTCCAACGGAATCTCCATTGCGGCCATTGCGGTTTCTTTTGAACCACGGATAAAGCAAAGTTGTATTTTTTATTTAGTCCCCATTCCTTAGCAAAGGTTTATATTTGCTTTTTTATCTCTTGGCGCCTAATTCTCATGAGCAAGGTCATTCTACAATTCCTGAAAAACATTTTTGAAATCCGGGAAGGGGAAATACAAAGGGCCTCGCTCATGCAGTTCAATATTTTCCTGATCATTTCCACCCTGCTTATTGTCAAGCCTACGGTCAACGGGCTTTTCCTTTCCGAGATCGGCGTGGAAAACCTGCCAACCGCGTTTGTCCTTGTGGCTATTTTTGCTGTGATCATCTCTACGGTTTATGCGCGTTTTTTAGGGCGGATCCCTTTAAAGACCATCATACTGACTACGCTTTACAGCTCGGTTTTCTTATTTATTCTTTTTGGGATTTTACTGCGCTTCAATCTGGTGGGAGGCTGGATTTTGTATGTTTTTTATATATGGACGGCCATTTTTGCCGTGTTGACCGCCTCGCAGTTCTGGATATTGGCCAATATCGTATTTAATGTGCGGGAAGCCAAACGCCTTTTTGGGTATATCGGTGCCGGCGCTATTGCGGGCGGTATATTCGGAGGATACCTGACCACGCTTTTAGCAGAACCCATTGGCAGCGAAAACATGATCTTCCTGGGCGCCGCACTGCTCTCTACCTGCATACCGATCACCGCTTATACCTGGAAAAAATATGTGCTGAGCACCCAATCCAGGTTTCAGCGCAGGAAACAAATCGCCATTACCGATCACCCCTTGCAGCTCATCCGCAGATCCCCGCATCTGACTTATCTGGCAGGCATCATTGGCATCAGTGTGATCGTCGCCAAAATGGTGGATTACCAGTTTAGCGCCATTGCTTCTTCTAAAATTACCGACCCTGATGAACTGACTGCTTTTTTTGGGTTTTGGTTTTCCAATTTCAACGTGATATCGCTGCTGGTGCAACTGCTGTTGACCCGTAGAATTGTGGGCACATTGGGAGTCGGATCCTCTTTGCTCTTTTTGCCGGTCAGCATCCTTACGGGTGCGATCCTGGTCTTTTTTATCCCCGAACTCTGGGCAGCTATTTTTATCAAACTGAGCGACGGCAGCCTGAAACAATCGGTCAACAAAGCCGGCGTTGAACTGCTGGCATTACCTATCCCTTCGGATATTAAAAACCAAACCAAGACATTCATCGATGTTGTAGTGGACAGCATAGCAACGGGTATCAGCGGGCTGATCCTGATCTTTTTGGTCAACGGGCTAGACCTTTCCACCAGGTTTATCAGCCTGATGATACTGGGGCTGATCATGGTGTGGTTCTATTTTGTTAAACGGGTGCGAACGACCTACCTGAATTCATTTAAGCTCAATGTTCAAAAGGCTGGAAAAACCGGAACCGAATCCCTCGACCTGAAAAACGAATCGGTCATCAGCGACCTGAAAATTGTCATGGAAAGTGGCTCCGAAGATCAAATTCTCTATGTACTCAGAATGCTCAGGACTAAACCGGACGAACGATTTGTGAAAGAACTACGCAGATTGCTCAAACACCCTTCGGATTTAATAAAAGAAGAGGTTATCCGCAATTTGTATTTTTTAAAAAGCCATCATTTTAAATCTGAAATAGCCCCTTTTATCAACCATCCCAACCAAAAAGTAAAAATCGCCGCGTTTGACTACCTCATTGCCCATTCTACACGGAATGTAATGAAACTGATGGAGAAATATTTAAACAATGATGATTTCGAAATTCGCAGCGCAGCGCTGATCAGTCTGGCTGAAGAAAGCCGTGATAATCTCGTGCTCAAAGAAAAATTCGAACTGGAAAAACGCTTGCACGAACAATACAATTACCTTGAAAAAATAGACAACCCCGAACAAAAGGACCAGCACAAAACCGGACTGCTCAAAGCCCTGGGCATGGCGAAGATGCCAGTTTTTTTTCCTTACATCGAAGAATTTTTCAAAGACAAAAACGAATTGGTGGCCAGGCAGGCTATCCTTTCGGCAGGAGATACCATGCATCCGAATTTCCTTCCTGGACTGATCTGTTTTTTAGGTAAACCGGAAACGGCTGAACCCGCCCGTCTCGCGCTGATCAAATACGGTAAAGAAATCGTCAAACCGCTTTCCGATTATGCCGTTTCACCCGAAGCAGCAACTGAGGTTGTGCAAATGATCCCATCGGTAGCTGAACATTTTGGTACCCAACCCTCTGCTGATCTGCTTTTTCAGTTGTTGCAAAACAACGACCCAAAAGTCCGGCTCGCTGCGCTTCGGGCTTTGAACAGCCTGAAGATGAAACACAGCTATCTCAATTTTCACCGAAAGGAAGTCATCAAATATATCCTCAATGAGGCAAGGCTTTATCAGGACACGCTTTCCATTCTTTACGTGCAGTTGAACGTTCCTTCAAAAAATCTGTCAATAGAAAAAGCCGGTCAGATCAATGATTCCCGCAAACACCTGATCCAACTCCTAGAAACCCGGC
>CAZKDA010000041.1:0-26737 GCA_964551455.1 uncultured Saprospiraceae bacterium | reverse complement strand
TATGCCCACAAAGATGAAGACCTTCGCGAAGAACTGGATGTTCACCTTGCCATGATCAAGCGACAGCCCGCCATAAAAGTATGGAACGACCGTCAGATCGCTCCCGGCGACGAATGGGATGAGTCCATCAAAGATGAACTGGAAACCGCTGATATTATCCTGCTCCTCGTAAGCCCGCGATTCCTTGCTTCGCGATATATTTATGATGTTGAAATTAAAACCGCTATCGAACGGCATGAAAACCGGAGCGCCATCGTCGTTCCCGTGATCTTAAAAGCCTGCGACTGGAACCAAACGGAATTTGCCAAACTCCAGGCGCTGCCCCGAAATGCCAAACCAATCAACCAATGGGATGATATGGACGAAGCTTTCCTCAATGTCGTCACCGGCCTCAAGCAGGTCATTTTGAATGTGCAAAAGAAAAAGGCTGGAAGTTGATGTATTTGTGGTTTGTAGATCAAAGTTTGTAGTTGCATTGGTAATCCATAATTGGATAAAATAAGGATTATCCTTCACATTTCTCCGATCTCCCGCCTCCGGATTTATCATTCATTCCCGATTTCATCGTCCCGTTTTTTCGAGAAAAAGCGGGATACAATGTGGTATTCCCGACCTATCGGTCGGGATCTTCGCTACGCTGCGATATGGTATTATGGTTTACCGTTCACCGTTTACTGTTCACTATTTACCGTTTACCGTTTACAAACTCATCATTCATAAAACCCTTTTACCGCATTTCGGGCAAAAAGAAGCGGTGGGGCTTAATATCCGGGCGCCGCAGCCTGGGCAAAATTTGAATTTGGTTTCGGTCACGACTTGGGTTTTGCGTTCAAGGACAGCCTGGTACTGTCCCGTGTCCACCCATTTCAGCAACTCATTGGTGCGGTCGATCGTCCACTTGTGTTCGCCGAGCATGAGGCTGACGTATTTGATCACTTTGTTGTAATTCCCCACATCGAAACCTTCAAATTGCCTGGCCTGTGTTGCAAAATCAGCGACATCATAGTTTGAAAAATATTTGTTTGGTAAACCGGATATTTTGGAAAGCGCAGAGGCGGCGATGCTGATGTCCTGGCAGGCGAGCAATCCGGCGCGATCGGCAGTGTATTCCGACATCCGTTTCCATTGCAGCAAAGCGATTTGCAATCCCATCGAAATGATCGAGCCGATGCCAAGCGTCAGGCTTCCGAGAATATCGCTAAGAAGCGGAAGCATAGTGCCAATTTCGTAATAAAGCACGTGGCCGCTTTTGATATGCCCGATCTCCCGACCCATGATGAACATCAGCTCACCTTCCGTAAAATTTTCAATACAACCGTTGCTCAGCGCGACGATGGGTTGGTCAACCCCGGTGGTGATGCCTTGCAATTCATCCGTGTGGTACAGGTATAATTCCGGGATCAGGGTTTGGTGCAACACCACATGCACCTGCTGGAACAAATGAAATATTTCGGGAAAACTTTTTTGGGTGACTCTCAGGTTGCTTCCCGTAATCTGAATCCTGAATATCTTTTCAACACCGTACTCGTAAAATTTATTGACAAGGGTATCGAGGCCTTTGGTTCCGTGAAGCGCATCCAGTGCCTTTTTGTCAAATGGATGTTCGTATTCTTTTGAACTGAGGCCGGTTAGCACTTTCAAATCCATGGTGTTTTGTATTTTACTGATCCTGCCTGACGACGAATATTTGGATTGGAAAATAGAATTTCATAAGAAGCAATTGCCTTCCGCAAATTTATACTTTTGAAATATAATTAATGCTTCCGAAAGTTTTTTTATAGAAATACCTGGTGGTTTGTCAGGTGAATGGTGAACAATGAACAGAGAGAATCGAGCATCCACAAACTATGAACCTGCCTGACCTGCCTGCCAAGAGCATTCAGGCAGGCGGCAAAGGCAGGCTACAAACTATGAACCAGCAGAGCGCTAGATGCTAAGGATTTTGATTTCCACCCTTTGGTTTTTCATCCGGCCTTCGGGCGTACTGTTGGTCGCGATCGGGTTGCGTTTTCCATAACCTTTGTAGTAAACCCGGTTGGGATCGATGCCTTTGCCAATAATATAATTGGCTACGGATTTCGCACGGGCGCTTGACAACATATCGCAATATTCATGTTCAGGAATGTTGTTGGTATGACCGCCGACTTCGATGACCACCGATTTGTTTTCCACCATAAAATCGTACAATTCCTCGATCACGGGAATGGAAACTTCAGTTATCCGGAAACTGTCGGCTTCGAAGAAGAGTTGTTCCATTCTCACGGTTTGTCCTTCTCTCAGATTGGCGGCGGTGAGTTGTGGCAATATCCTTTTTTTGGTTTCAAACGGAACGACCACGCTACAACCGTTTTCATCCGTTATAGAAACTTTGTGCTCACCAATCCCGAGTTGGCTTGCATGGAGGCCTTGTTCTTCATTATCCCAAAGGGTTATATAATTTCCAGTTCCACCTTTCACTTCGAGTTCAGCCTTTCCATCAAAGCTACTCTCATCGCTCGCCGGGCTTTTTTTAGTGATGGTTGCTGACAACATTTCGGGTTCCTTCACGCTGTAGCTTGCAGTTGAAGTAGTTCCCTCCGCGTCAGTCACCGTCAGCGCATAGTCTCCTGCGGCGAGTTTTGAAACAGATTTTCCGCTAAGGTTTGGATCATTCCAAAGGTACTGGAACGGCCCTTTTCCGCCTTTCACTTTGGCCTCGATAGCAGCGCTCTGCTCGCCGGAGCATTTGATTTCAGCGGATTGTTCGATGGACGCACTGAGGGGGAGGATGTTTTCATCGATGGTTGCGGTAGCCGAAGCCGAGCAGCCATTCGCGTCGGTCACGATCAAAGTCCTTGTGCCGGGAGCCAGGGCGGAGGCGGTTTGCGCGGCTTCGCCGTTGTCCCATTTGAAAGTAAAAGGCGCGGTTCCTCCCTCAACCTTTGCGCTGGCTACGCCGTCGCTGTTGCCGGTGCTTGCAGGAGATTCTACCTCGATGCTTACGGAAAGTGCTATTGGTTCTTTAATATTAAAACTTGTCGTAAAGGTAGTTCCCTCCGCGTCAGTCACTGTCAGGGCATAGTCTCCTGCGGCGAGTTTTGAAACAGATTTTCCGCTAAGGTTTGGATCATTCCAAAGGTACTGGAACGGCCCTTTTCCGCCTTTCACTTTGGCCTCGATAGCAGCGCTCTGCTCGCCGGAGCATTTGATTTCAGCGGATTGTTCGATGGACGCACTGAGGGGGAGGATGTTTTCATCGATGGTTGCGGTAGCCGAAGCCGAGCAGCCATTCGCGTCGGTCACGATCAAAGTCCTTGTGCCGGGAGCCAGGGCGGAGGCGGTTTGCGCGGCTTCGCCGTTGTCCCATTTGAAAGTAAAAGGCGCGGTTCCTCCCTCAACCTTTGCGCTGGCTACGCCGTCGCTGTTGCCGGTGCTTGCGGGAGATTCCACCTCGATGGAAACGGTGATGGATTCAGGTTCAGAAATTACAAACGCTCCGGTAGCGGTGTTGTTAAGTGCGTCTGTAACTGTAACGCGGTAATCGCCGGCAGCCAGGTCAGTTGGATTCATTCCTTCGACTCCGGGCATATTCCAGTCGGTTTTAAAGGGTGCTTTGCCACCTTTAATTTCAAGTGAAAGCGAAGCCAGGCGGTCACCGGAACATTTGTTTTCGGTTTTCGGCAAAAAAGTCAGGCTCATATCTTCCACTTGCCTTGTGATATTAACGGTTGCTGTGGCCGAGCAACCATTCTGATCCGTAACGGTCACGCTGTGAGATCCTTCATTGAGGTTTACAGCCGACTTTCCGGTTTCACCGTTGCTCCAAAGGAATTTATATTCCGGTTTTCCCCCGCTCACGGAAACGGAAGCCGCTCCGTCGTTGGCATCTGCTGCACTTTCAATTTTATCCTGGGTAGCGCTAGCGGTTAATTGCGGGTCGTTGATCGTCACAGAAGCATTTTTCTTTTTTCCTTTGCTGTCGGTCACGGTGACTTCATATTGGCCAGGTCCGAGGCTATTGAGGTTTTCTCCGGTTTGGCCGGAATTCCATTGAAAAGTATAAGGCGCATCTCCACCGCTGACCATTACACTGATCGCTGCGTCGTTTTTTCCGTCGCAACCCAATTGCTTTTCCACAACGCAGTTTACCGTGATAGCTGATTCTTTTTCAATGAGATACAAGCCCTTATCTTCGGTTCCTACCCAGATGGCATTATCCTGGTCAACAGCGAGGCTGGTGGGGATGTTGCTGGTGAAGTATTCTGCAGCGCCGTATTTATTAAAATCGCCGGATTCCATGTTGAAGCGCGTAATGACTTCGGAGGCGATCCACATATTGCCTTTTCTGTCGATGACGATATCGTTGATCTTTCCTTCGACCATACTTTTGTCCAGGTTGATAGCCGTCCAGTTGTTGTTGGTATCTACTTTCCAGAGGAACCCTTCACCGAAAATCCAGATGTCGGATCCACTTTTATTGATGGCTTCTATTTTTAAAAACTTTTCGAAGAGTTTCCATTTGCCATCTTCATTGTGCATTACGCCGGCTTCGGTTCCGATCCAATAGCTTCCTGGCCTGTCGGAAAACATGACGGTGATGAAGTCGGTTTTCAGTTTGGAATTGCTCGTTGTGATATGCTCCAGGAGTTGGAGTTGGGGTTCGGTTTTCAGGCGAAAAACCCCGATGCCATTGGTTCCGATGAACAGTTCTTTTTTCAGTTGGTCGTAAAAAGCGCCGGCGAAATCTCTTTCTCCCTCGAACAGCCCGTTGGTTTCGTTTTTCAATATGTCGAAAAGCGCGGTGCGGTTGAAGTTGATGTTGTAATTTCCGCCTTTAAAAGTGAGGAGCGAGATTTCGTCTGCTCCAATTTCCACAGCCGTGGCATAATCCACCGAATGAAGTTGGAAGGCTCCCTTGCTGTTTCCAATCCATTTGTTGTTTTCGTCGTCGATGTAAATATTTCGGATAGGGATGTTTCGGTCAACCGCTGCGCTTCTGGTTACCCGCATGGGTTCCTGTGCAGTGAGTATTGAGATATTCGCGAAAAGCAAAAAAGTCAAAAACCTGTTCATAGTATTTTTACTATTAAAAAAGTCTGCAAAATTAAAATAATCCGTCATAATCTTTAAAAGCCTGAACACACAACATTTGTTGAAATTGCCTTTGACTTTTTCACCTAATTAACGCAATTCAAATCGCATTCGTATAGGAAAAAATATACGATCATGTTTTGAAAAAAGGATGCCAGAAGGGGAGGGGAGTGCAGAGAGGAATAAAGAGTATGTTTAAACTTCCATCAACCACTCCGTTGGCCAGCGGCCTTACCGCAAGGGAGGAAACCACAAACCACGCCGCTGGTTTTCCTGGCGGCAAGGGCAGGCATGGCTGCTAACCACTCCAACTCACCTCCCATCAACATCAGGAAGAGCCAGCCCACGATCAAAGGAATTAAAATCGAACCGATCATAAATATGAAATAAGACTTTGGAACTTTCGACCTTTCTATCCATTCCGAAATTATCGCAACGATCAATAACCCTGAAAAAATGACGATCATCAGAATCGAGATGAGTGATGCAATATAATCGTTCCACAACCACAGTAAAAGATAAATGACCGCCTGGATAAGGAAAATTTCAACCAGTCGCAACTTTTGCGGCAAACCTGTTTTTTCAAAAAATATCATACTTTGCCCGGATCAAATGAAAAATTGAAGGTACAAAAATAAAACAGTCCGCGACGCATCGATACATTAGAGGTGTTTAAATTTAACGATGAATGATTGAAAAGTTGCTGGTTGCTAGTTGTGGTCCGTTTACCGTTTACCGTTTACCGTTTACTATTTTCCATACTCACACTCCACACTCAAAACTGTTTCGCCCACTTCAGGTTCTGCACCCATCAAAATTTTATTTTTGAACAACCCTTTTTTACACCACTATTTTCATACGATCGGCTGCCGGTAATCAACGCGGAAAAACGCTTCTCAAATGTTAAAGTCTTAGCCCGTGGCTGACAATACTTTGGAACATTAGAAATAGATACAGGAAATGATTTATTTTTGCCCTCATTTTTTCCGGGGAAACTGACAACACAAAACCGCTGACTTTGCGTTTAACTCTTGATTTGCTATAAATTTCAATGCTTAACCAAAAAAATATTTTAAAGATCATGCCTGGCAAAACGCTGTTTGCAATTTTGGTGTTACATTTTACTTATTACTCAACCGCTCAGGAATTTCCCGTCACGGAAGATCAGTTTGAAAAAGAATACCAAAAGCGTATCCAGAAGGAATTCCTCAATGGCGTTTACATCCCGAAAGATCTCGCCGATTGTTTTGTGCAACTCAACCGCCTCACCGACGATGCTTCAAAAACCAAGTTTAAAAATATGCCGGAAGAAGATGCCGCCCGTAAATTACACTTCAGCCTTGGTCGCTGGATCATCTACAACTGGGGTTTTTACGAAGGGTCCCGGCTTTCATTTTATCTCACAAATCTCGGCATCGGTCACCCCGACGACATGGCGCAGTTCATCATCATCGCTTACCACCGCAATCTCAATAAAAATAAGCTCGAAGTAAAAGAGCTGATCGATCATTACCAGGCCAAACGCGAAGCTGAAAAGAAAAAGCGATTGCAAGAAGGCGAGATCATCCACGAAGAAACGCGAAAACGACAAAACTGACAATTCCATTTTCCCCTACCGTACCCGCGATTTTTTTCCTGGCAACGAGTCATATCCCGGATTTCACAAACAAGAGGTACACCCACCCGGGATCAGTATTCCAGGCAACTCAAAACATAAATTGCCGTTTCAAAATTATTTTCAATTGCTGAAAAATACTTTGAACCTTATTCAAAATTTATACTTTTGCAAACTGTAAGAAAAAGGGGAAAAGGTGAAAGTTGCTAGTTTACAGTTGCTAGTTGCTAGTTCTAAAAACCTAAAGACCAATCAACTAAACAACCTAATCAACAAACCCGATATGTCAAAGAATCTTCTGATTGTAGAGTCACCGGCAAAAGCGAAAACCATCGAAAAAATACTGGGCAATGCGTTTACCGTAAAATCAAGCTACGGCCATGTGCGCGACCTTGACAAAGGCAACAAAGCTGTGGATATTGAAAATGGCTTTAAGCCTAAATACGTGGTTTCCCCGGAGAAAAGAAAAGTGGTCAACGAATTGAAAGAGGCCGTTAAAAAGGTCGATGAAGTATGGCTCGCAACGGATGAAGACCGCGAAGGAGAAGCTATCTCATGGCACTTGTGCCAGGTGTTGGGACTGGATGAAAACAGCACCAAAAGGATCGTGTTCCGCGAGATCACAAAACCCGCGATCCAGCAGGCGATCCAGAATCCGCGATTTGTCGATATCAACCTCGTGAATGCCCAGCAGGCAAGGCGTGTTTTAGACAGGCTGGTGGGGTTTGAATTGTCCGAATTGTTGTGGAAAAAAGTACGCGGGAAGTTATCTGCCGGTCGCGTTCAATCTGTCGCCGTAAAGCTGATCGTGGAACGGGAACGCGAAATTCAAAGCTTCAAACCTGCTCCGTTTTTTAAGATCACAGCCATTTTCAACGTAGCCAGCGAACAGGGCAAAATGGTTGAACTGAAAGCCGAACTTCCTTCAAGGTTCGATACCCAAAATGATGCGGAGTCATTTTTGCAAAAATGTATCGGTGCAGAATTCAGCATCCGCGATATCGAGGTCAAACCGCTCAAACGCCAACCCACCGCTCCTTTTACCACCTCAACCCTGCAACAGGAAGCCAGCAGGAAACTCGGATTCTCCGTAAATCGCACCATGTCGAGCGCACAACGGCTTTACGAACAGGGTTTTATCACATACATGCGAACGGACTCCATCAACATCAGCGAGCTGGCGCTCAGCGCTATTGCAGATCAGGTTGAAAAAAATTACGGAAAAGAATACGTCAAAACACGCCGATATAAATCCAAAAAATCTTTGACTCAAGAGGCGCACGAAGCGATCCGCCCGACCTACATCGAACGCGAGAAAGTAAGCAATGACCGCGACGAACAGAAGTTGTACGAACTGATCTGGAAACGGACCATTGCCTCCCAAATGGCCGATGCCCTCCTGGAAAAAACGATAGTGAACATCGGCATTTCCACCATCAAAGATACAGAGCTCAGAGCCGAAGGAGAAGTTTTGAAATTCGACGGATTTTTAAAAGTTTACCTCGCCGCCAAAGACGATGATGAAGATGAAGAAGCAAAAGGCATACTCCCGCCTTTGAAAAAAGGTCAAAAACTCGACCTCAATCACATGACGGGTACGCAGCAATTTACACGCCCGCCGGCGCGATACTCCGAAGCCGGCCTCGTAAAAAAACTCGAAGAACTGGGCATCGGACGGCCTTCCACTTATGCGCCAACCATTTCCAAGATCATGGAAGCCAACCGCGGTTATGTGTCCAAAGAAAACAGTGATGGTGAACAGCGCAATTACACCGTGATTACACTCCGCAAAGGCCAGATCAATAAAAGCACCGAAACAGAAAACACCGGCGCTTTTAAAAACAGACTCGTACCCAGCGACATGGGCATGCTGGTCGTCGATTTCCTAAACGAGCATTTTGACGACA
Source organism: uncultured Saprospiraceae bacterium (assembly GCA_964551455.1). Taxonomy (GTDB): domain Bacteria; phylum Bacteroidota; class Bacteroidia; order Chitinophagales; family Saprospiraceae; genus JAHDHW01. The sequence continues at coordinate 18,145 of CAZKDA010000041.1, read as the reverse complement.
TTATGAATTACAGCTTCACAGCTGACATTGAAAAACACTTTGATACTATTGCATCAGGGGGAGAACAATGGTCGAAAGTGATCGACGATTTTTATACGCCTTTTCATGCCAACGTAGAAGAAACCCTCGAAACAGCCGACCGCGCAACAGGCGAACGCATCCTGGGCGCTGACCCGGAATCCGGCAGAACCCTGCTCGTGCGCATGTCGCGCTTCGGGCCTATCGTCCAGATCGGAAAAACCGAAGAACTGGAAGAGGGTGAAAAACCAAAATACGCCAACTTGCGCCCCGGACAATCCATCGAAACCATCGGCATGGAAGAAGCCCTGGAGTTGTTCAAGCTACCGCGGTCGCTTGGTGATTACAAGGGTGAGGAAGTCGTCATCGGCATCGGACGTTTCGGGCCTTATGTAAAATACGGTGAAAGCTTCGTCTCCCTCGACAGAGGGGAAGACCCATTGTCTGTAAAAATGGATCGGGCTGTTGAACTCATTGAAATGAAACGAAAAGCCGATGCACCGATCGGCAATTACAAAGGTTTGCCCATCACAAAAGGAAAAGGCAGATTCGGCCCCTACGTGAAATGGAACAACCTCTTTGTCAACATCCCGCGAAAATACGACCCGGAAACGATCTCGCTCGATGAGATATTCGAGCTGATCGAAGCAAAAGTGGATAAAGAAGCAGATCGCTATATCCATCGGTGGGAAGATCAGAATATCTCGGTAGAAAATGGCCGCTGGGGGCCATTCATTCGGTTTAAAAAGAAAAACATCAAAATCCCGAAGATCGACGGAAAAAAGGTAACCAGCGAAATGGCCAAAGATCTTACGCTGGAGGAGGTCAAAAAAATGATCGAAGCCGAAATTCCCAATGCCTTCGGTAGCAAAAAGAAAGCTGGCGCCAAAACCAAAAAATAATGCTGCATCCCGGAATTACAGGATCGGCGTCAGCAATCGACAAAACGAATCGAGCAGGCGATCTACAACCGGCCGGTTTTCAAGGTCTTGCAAAGACAGTTGTACGCTGTCTGTCAAATCTTCATCAAAACTATCGTTGAGTTGGGTGGCGAGGTTGCGGTCGAATACCAGCGCCGAAGCTTCAAAGTTGATGTAAAAACTTCTCATGTCTGCGTTCAGAGAGCCGACAAAGGATAGATCGTCATCAATCACCAGCGTTTTCGAGTGTACAAATCCCTTTTGGTAGAGGTAAACTTCCACATTGTTCTCCAACAGATTTTTCAGGTAAGAAAACGTAGCGCGCTGGGCGACCTTTGTATCGGATTGGCCGGGAATCAGCAATTGTACCCTGACGCCCGAATGAGCCGTCTGGATCAGGGCGCTTTTCAATTCATCGCTGGGAATAAAATATGGATTGGCCAAACGGATCATTTTTTTTGCCTGGTAGATCATCGCCACCATCGTGTCCATGCCAAACGGACGGGAAGATATCGGTCCGGACGTAACAATAGCTGCGAATGCGCCCGGCTCAAAAAGTTCGTGATTGTCAAAATATGGTTTTTCAAAAGGGATGGTTTCTTTACTCACAAAAGCCCAGCCTTCCCGGAAAATTTGTTGCAGGGCATTGACCACCGGGCCTTCGATCTTGAGGTGCGTGTCGCGCCAGTAGAGTTGACCTTTTCTTTTGTTCCAGTATTTTTTGCTGATGTTGATGCCGCCGATGAAGCCGGTTTTTCCATCCACCACGATGATTTTCCGGTGGTCGCGGTAATTGGAAGAGGCAAGGTTGGAAAATTGTACGGGCATAAATTCGTAAAACGCAATGCCGTGTTTTTTAAAGGTTTTTTTAAACCCGGAAAGATTTCCGGAACCCAGACCATCGACAAACATCCTGACTTCAATTCCCTGGTCTGCTTTTTCGGTCAGGATCTGCACGAGTTCATGGCCTACATCATCTTCGGCAAGGATGTAGTATTCCAGGTGAATATGGTGTTTTGCTTTTTTTAGAACATCGAAAATTTCAGGAAACTTTTCTTCGCCGTTTTTCAATACCTTCACCCGGTTGCGGTCGAAAGTGAGCGAATTTTCCTGGTTGAAAAGCATCATGGGGATTTTGATTAACTGGCCGTATTGCGCTTTGATCTGTTGAAAAATCGAATCCTGCTGCGCGAGCGTTTTTTTCCAGAATTGTTCGATTTGGTCATTATACCTTCCTTCCCTTTTTTTGATCTTAATAATTTTACGAAAATCTCTTCCAAAAAAATAAAAGACGACCAGGCCGATCACCGGCAACACCACCAGCAGCAGCAAATAAGCCGTAGCTTTTGCTGGGTTGCGGTTTTCAAAGACGACCGTGAGAAAAACGCCGATCAGGGCAAGCGTCATCGGTACCCAATACCATTGTAAAAGAAGATCGATAAAGACGGATAATGCTTCTCTCATTGGAATGTTTGTAATAAGCTTCGAGCTTCGTTCCCCGAAAGGATTCAAAATACCGAAAAACTTTGCAAACATCAGCGTTGTTCGAAAAATTTTCTTTGAGGTTAATGCTTCGACAGGCTCAACATGAATTAGTTTGATTGGGTTATGAAGTTGACTAAGTTGATTGGATTGATTACCATAATACCACAACACCATAATACCAAATCAACAAATCAACAACTTTGCAACTTTACAACTTTCCAATCAGCAACTCTTTCAGCAGTCCTTCGGACGTTCTCCGATCCCGGATTGTTCCACCAGTTCCTTGAGTCTTTTTTCGAAATAGTCGAGCAGCAGATTGGTGATATTCAGGTGTATTTGTACCATTCGGTATTCACCGCCTTTTTCGGTAGCAGGATGTTCGTAAGCGCCGATTGTGATCGGAACAGCCATGAAATCCAATTGGTTTTTAACCGTCCAGGCACGGGCGATGCCGAGTTCCATGTTGCTGCGGAGCGAAGTGGTCAGTTCGCGGTCGGTAGTCTTTTCGATAGTATCGGTTGCAGTAAAATGTGTGAATGAAGTTCCCTGCGGAATACCGAGTGACTTTTTGTAGTTGGCTCCCTTGAACTCATGACCGTCAGTGTGGCCTTCGAGGTAGATAAAAAAATCCTCTTTGCATCGCATGCTCAGTTCACAATATTTCTGAAGTACCTCGTTGTCCACCCATGCAGCGATTTTTTTATAATACTCCGGATCGCCCATTTTCGCCAGATCGATTTCCTGGCAAAGGAAAGTAGAGATCACGTATTTGATACCAATATTCCCCAACGCCTCGTACTGCACGGTAGTGTTACAGGGTTGCTTGTCGCTGTTGAGGTCGGATTCCATGATCCGTGCGGATTGCGGGCCGAATCTTTCGCGCTCTGCGTGGGTTTCTTTTCGCGCCTGGAGTACCATTTCCCAGTAGCGGCAATCCCAGACTTTTTGCCGCAGGCGTTGTACGCGGCAAGCCAGCTCGTCGTCAAATTTGAGGGTATGTTTTCTTTGAAGGCCGTCAATGAGATCGAGGTAATGTTGCCCTTTTTTGCATTGCTGTATATGGCCTTTGATCGTCCACGATTTGACCTGGGCGATTTTGTCGCAATAAAAACCGGCGAGGTTGTATGGCTCGAAAAGCGTATCGTTATTTTGTATAAAAGTCCCCCAAAGGTCGTTGAGCGCTGAGAGATCATCATCGTATTTTTTGAGTTTACCTTCCAGTTTTTTGACCTTATCGAGCGTGGTGTTGTCGAGTTGTGGGTTGTATTCGGTTCTGAGTTGAGTAATCCTTTCGAGCATTTCGAGGCCCTTATCGCAGGCATTGATCGTTCCGAAAATGGTATAAGCTTTTATCTGCGCATCTTTCTCACAATATTCAAACATGTATTCGATATTGCTTTTCAGGGTATCGGTAGGTACAAATTCTTTCCAGGCCTTTTCGAGGTTGGCGAGATCGCCGTTGTACTTTCCGACTTCCGATTCCAGCCATTTTATCTTTTTACCCAAATCGGGCGGGATGGGGTGTAAATTTCCGTCTTTGAGCGCGTTGATCTTTTCCAGCATGGGAGCGCCGAATTTGCAAATATCAACCGCAGCGCGAAGCATGTATTCCTTCATGTTCGGGATCGGGTTGCATTTCACGAGAGGAAGCTCAGTATCAAAACCTTTGGAAACATCCGTATCGACGTATTCCTTCCAGGCAGCATCGAGGTTGGGGATTTCCTGAAAGAGCAGTTTCATGCTTTTCACGCGAGGTTCCAGCCCCTGCACGTCCTTGATCTCAAGGGATGTGCGTTCGGCGAGTTTCAACACGCGGTTTTCGAAATTGGCCTTTGCTCCGGCAATGTCGCCTTTGCAATACAGCGCATGCGCTTTCATATAATCATATTTAGCCAAAGTGCCTTTTTCACAAACCTTGACGTCGCCGATGGCTTCGAGGTCTGCCAGTGTTGTATTTTCATATTTCAAAAAATTCAGCCAAAGGTTTTCGACTTTGTAATACAACTTCATCTTTTCCGTCAGATCATCGAAACGCTCCTTGAAACCGGGAATCCGTGAATAAACGGCCTCTCCACTATTATCAACTTCTTTTTTCAAATCCTCCGCCTCTTTGAGCCGGTCTGCACAAAAGTGGACCGTTGCGAACATCAGGCAATATTTTGCATAATCTTCCCGCAGGTCTTTGGATGGTTTGGTGATCTTACTGATGTCAACCGTCAGCGGATCGGCGAGGAATTCCTTCCAGGTTTCTTCGAAATTGACAAACTGGGCATTGGAAAGGGGTAACAGCATTGAAAGACAAAAAGTCAGACAAAGGATCAGGCGAATTTTGTGAGTCATGATCTGAAATGGATTTTAGGATTAAAAACTAAGGCTGTTCAAAAATAAAATATTGATGGGGTAATATGGTAATATGTTGATTTGATAATTACCTCATTAATAAATTAGCAAATCAACAAATTAACGAATCCACCAACAATTCATACATTCTTAATTTTGAACAGCTTTACCCTGTAAAGAAAATATTTTTTTGCAAAAAAATAAAAATCGCCGGATTCTTAATCCCGAATGACTGGTGTGTTGATCTTTTGTGACTTCAAAGACGGAGATGATAGGGAATTAAAGTATCCTTATCATCCCCTATCAACCTCAGCGCTCGACCAAAGGAGCATTCCAACTTCAAATCCTTTCATCCAGGATAAAATTGCCGGAAAAAACTTGCTGCTCTTTTTCAGGGAGCGGATGAAAAACGGCAGCCTGAACGTCTCTGAACAAACGCTCCAAACCGAAAGCCCTGTAAAAACTCTGCCCGCCGATGACCTCCATAGCTTTGTTTACGGTATTGATGCAGGCATTTGCCACCAAAGTTTTTCGCACGAGGATTTCATTGCCCGTAATGTGGCTTGGAGCAAAATCCAGATCATTGGTAAAAGCCAACATATCTTTCAGCATCACCTGGGCTAATGTTAGCTGATTGTGCATTTCGCCGAGAGTCAAAGCCAACGACTCTTTTTTGAACTTAGCGGATTTTGCTTTTTCAATAGCTATTCCAGCCGCTTTTTCAGCAATGCCCGTATAAACCGACATGATCAACGGCATGGCCACGGTCAGCACAATATTCCAGCCATGATTCAGTTCACCCTGCTTTCGCTTCATGACAATAGCTGATTCCGGAACAAAAACTTTGTCCAGTTGAACAGTGTGAGAGCCGGTTCCGCGCATACCCAGCGTTTTCCAGTCGTTTAGGACTTTTACTCCTTTTGAAGAAAAAGGAACAGGAAAATGCAGCACGAGGTCACCTTCTTCGGGATCGTTAAAATACGCACTCGTGACGAGAATATCGCCAACGGCAGATTGGCTGGCGAACAATTTTTTGGCAGTCAGTTCGTATCCGCCTTCCACCTTAATCATTTCTCCGTTTGATTCGAGCCAGTCTTTTGCGCCGGTGCTCACCAGGATCAGTTGCTGATCGACCACTTTTTTCAAAAGCTGCTCACCGCCCTGTCCGTGGAGGTATTTCCAAACCGTTGCAGCGATCAGGTGCTGGTGCATCGACAAGGCCAGGCCTGTGGAGCCGTCGTAGCTCGCGATGATCCGGAGGAAATCACTCATCTGACTGTGGGACACCCCGCCGCCACCCAGCGCTTCGGGGATCATGGCTGAGAACACCCTGAAGGTTTTCAGGTCTTTGTAGTTTTCGATGACAAAAGCGTCCTTTTTGTCGTATTTTCCTGCGCGGGTTTCAAATTCTTTTCCCAACTGGTGGGCAAGTTTTGAAAAGTTGGATTTGTAGTGGTAAAAGGAAACTTTTTGAGCGCTTTCATGAATGGCATTCACAGGGATTGGTTTCATACTTTTGAGTTTTATGGGTTTTGTCGAAATAAATTACAAAACCAATATTCCCCACAAATTGCCGGATTATAAACACGATCCGATTGGACAGACGGATTGGATGAGTGGAAAGGGCGGTTGTTTGAGTTTATCAAAAAAGATAAAATGTGTTGTGCGACCTCGCTGAGGTCGTATTCCTATGGTATGTCAGATCCTTCTAACGTAATTTGACCACGCTGTGGTCAGGAATATTTACTTATACTTGTTCACGGATAAATTTCGGATTTTATTAATCCCGAAATTTGCCGTGAACAGTTATACCGACTAAGCATAGATTATTTTCTAAATCCGAAATCTATGCGGTGTCGTGTATATCGCGATTTTTAAGTACCTCAGCAAAAAAAAAATCGACACTTTTACGATCTTTTAAATTAATGGTGTACCCGCTTGACCCGCCCGCCCCCGCCCGCCTCCGGCAGTCGGGCGGGGGCGGGCGGGTTTCGTGACAAACAGATTATCTGGTACATCCCGAAACACTCCTATTCGAATCTTTAAAAAATGCCAACTATACTTGTTCACGGATAAATTTCGGATTTTTCTTTTCCCGAAATTTTCAGTGAACAGTTATACCGACTAAGCATAGATTAATTTTTATAATCCGAAATCTATGCGGTGTCGTGTATATTTGTATGTGCCTGCCAATTTCACTCCTACGGAGTTTTTTTTATTCAATTAAAAATTATTTTCTACAAACATTCCACCCATATCGGGGTTTTGACCTGCCGAAAACCCCGATAGGGGTGACATTTTTATAGAATCAAACATAAGTCTGAAACCAAACTCCGTAGGAGTGAAATATAAAACGCTTTCCTCCGGTGGGAGTAAATTCCCACAACATAAATAATTCAAATAATTCGAAGCGTTTACTTTCTTTGAATTAAATGGGTATATTCAGTTCCGAAAAGGTAATTCGGTATATCTTGAATCACTCCAACCTGCCCGACAGTAGGGTGGGGCGGGTTCGAATCTTAAAAAAATGTCGATTATTTGTGTGTATCTGCTTACACCAAAAAACGACCGCAGTGCGGTCGCATTACGTTAGTTTTTTTAAACCAAAAAGATCCCGACCTCATCGAGGTCGCACAAAACCAATCAATGCCTGCACCCGCAGCCCGATGTCATAAAACTATTCGTCCCTTCAATGAGGGGATAATTATTGCCGCTGCCTGGCATTTCCCAATAAAACTTCGTCCGTTTTTTGTCGTAATTGCCGATCTCATTCATGGTTTCGGTATCGTACAAGCGACCATTTACCATCGTGTAGCGGACGGTATTTGTATTGCGAATATCAACCAGCGGATTGTGGTCGAGTACGATGAGGTCGGCCAGCTTCCCGGCCTTGAGCGACCCGATCTCCTTGTCCATTCCGAGATAAACCGCACCATTCAGCGTAGCTGCCCGGAGCGCCTGCCAGTTGCTCATCCCGCCCTGGTGCAGCATCCAAAGTTCCCAATGAGCGCCAAGCCCTTGCAATTGGCCGTGTGAACCCAGGTTGACCTTTACACCGGCATCGTCCAGTTTTTTACAGGATTTTGAGACGAGGATGTGGCCGTTTTCGTATTCCTCGTCGGGCGCCATCGTTCGGTGCCGCGAGCGCGCGTCGATGATGGATCGCGGGGTGTATTTCAACAACTTTTTATCTTCCCACACATTGGTTTTCTGATACCAGTAATATTCGCCGTTCAGACCGCCGTAATTGACGATGAGCGTTGGTGTGTTACCCGTCCGCGTTGCCGCCCAAAATTTGATTACGTCATTGTAAAGCGGAACCACCGGGAGATTGTGCTCAACGCCCGTATGCCCGTCGGCGACCATCGACAAGTTGTGATAAAAAAAACTGCCCCCTTCCGGGTAAACATTGATGCCCAATTCGCGTGCTGCCTGGATGACCTGTTGCCGCTGGTCGCGGCGTGGCTGGTTGTAACTTTTCACCGAAAAAGCGCCGAAAGCCTTGGTTCTCCGAATGGCAGACCGCGCATCTTCCAGGCTGTTGATGACAGCTTTGAAATCTCCGTCGGCGCCATAAAGGATCGTTCCTGTTGAGAAAATACGCGGCCCGACCATGATGCCGGCTTTCACCATTTCCGATTGAGAAAAAGTCATTTCAGAATTGGAAGAAGGGTCGTGGGTTGTGGTAATGCCGTAGGCAAGATTCGTGTAATATTGCCAGTGTTTTTGCGGACTTAAGCCAAAGCGGAACGCGCCGAGGTGCGCATGTACGTCGATGATGCCGGGCATGATGGTTTTTCCGCTGACGTCGATCACTTTTGCTTCCGCAGGAATTGTGACGGTTTCAATGGTTCCGATCTCTTTTATGAGGTTTCCTTCAACCAGGATGACACCGTTTTCAATGACTTCGTTGCCCTCCATCGTGATGATGGTAGCTCCGGTGAAGGCGATCATTCCTGCGGGTTTATCGAAATCCAGCACGAGATCGATCTTTAGTCCGGCAGAATCCAGGGGCGGAATGCTGTCCGCTGCTCCTTCGAGAAACTTAAAGCGATCGGTCAGCGGGTTGCTGAAATATTCGTTGCCCAAAGTCCAATGGATCGTTTTACTGTCTTTCGACCAATGCAGGCTGATCCCTGCATCTTTGGCCACCTGTGCCACGGGGACTGTCTTGGTATTGGCGGCCAGGCCGAAGGGTTGGCCGGTTTGCGGCATCGGGGCGACATACACTTTGTACAATTCTGAAAAAGCCACCCATTTGTTGTCGGGGCTTGGCACGAACTGCGTGGTATATTTGGTGTTGAAAATTGTTTTTTTATCTTCTCCGTCGGGTTTTATGCTGTGAAATCCTTTTGACAAACTACCAAAAAGATAACCACCGGTGGTATAAAAAATCCGCGATCCATCAGCATTGAACATCGGATATTCGCCATCTTTAGTTACCAGCTTTTCGTCCTTTCCGTCGATGGTCATGGTATAAATTCCGGCATTTTTAGAATAGGTATAACCCTGATGCCCGTTGCCGCCTTCTTTTCTGAAAACGATCATTTTGCCATCCGGCGAAAACGAAGGAGTGCGGTAGATCGCTTTTTTTGTAGTTAATACTTTCCTTTTTCCGGAAGTTAAGTCATACAATACCACAGCGCCCATCTCCTCGTCGTCCCATTCCACATAAACCAGGGATTTTCCATCGGGAGAAAAAGCGGGTTCAAATTCAAAAACCTGGCGGGTGGTCAGTCTCGCTGGTTTTCCATCCGGCAAATTCATTTTCCACAGTTGACCCACTGCATTAAAAACCAGCAATTTCCCATCCGGAGAAGTGACCGTCTGGCGGATAGTTTTCACTTCAAACTGTTCCGGAGCCACTTCCTGTTCAAAGAGTACGGTTTCAGCGAACCGGTGTTTTGCCTTTACGGTAAAGGGGATTTCCGCGGCTTTTCTCGAAGTAACATCGATGCGCCAGAGTTTGCCTTTTCCCCAGATGATAATGGCGGTATCGTCGGGCGTCCAGCTAAATCCTGTGTAAGCGCCGAAAATAGCCCAGGCTTCCTGCTGGTCTTTGCTCAGGCCGTCGAATATCGGAAACTCTTCCCCGGTTTCGAGGTGGTGAATGTATAAAACGGATTTTGTACGCACTCTCCTGACGAAAGCCAGGAATTTGTTGTCGTTGGAAAGTTGCGGACGCACGGCGCCTCCAGGTCCTGTGATGACATTTTCCACTTCGCCCTCATTGCGGTCGTAGCGCTTGATTACGTAAATCTGGCTGTTGGGGTCTTTGTTGTATTGAAAAGAACCTCCGGGATACATATCTTCGCTAAAATAGACGTAGCGGCCATCTTTTGAAACCGCCGGTTCGTTGACATCCTGCTGGTCATTTTTTCTTTTGGTAAGCTGGATGCCTTCGCCGCCCGAAATATGGTACATCCATATCTCCCCGGCGCCCAGGGAGCGCTGGCTGGTGAAATGTTTTCGCGCGACGAAATACTGTCCGTCAGGCAGCCATTCGGGGTTGTTGAGCAGGTGGAAACTCTCTTTGGTGATCTGTGTTTTGTCATTGCCATCGGCATCCATTCGCCAGATGTTGTCGCCGCCGCCTGCATCGCTGGTGAAGAGGATGCTTTTTCCGTCGGGGCTGAAACGCGGCTGTACTTCCCAGGCCAGGCCGCCGCTCAGGAGTTTGGCTTCTCCGCCTCCGGCCGGCAAGCTGTAAATATCCCCCAGCAGGTCGAATACAATGGTCTTGCCATCGGGGCTGAGATCGAGGTTCATCCAGGTTCCTTCGGTGAGGGTAAATTCTTTTTCATGGAAAGGGCCGCCGGGGTCGGACACGTTCCATTCCTCCTTTTCCTGAGCAACGGTGAACAAAGCAACAAAAATCAATGATAGTGTAAAAGGTATTTTCAATTTCATTTGTCAAAAATTTTATTTCAATAGTAGGATCTGCAACTTATTTTTTTCAGTTCCGAAAATAGAATTATTTCTAAAATAAGCCGAAACTTTTGCCGTAGAAAGCGTATCAGAAATTCAAAAAATTACAATATTTGTAACTTGATGAGTAACACCAAAGTACAATGATCCACACCACCGGCATCGACCCCAGGCTTGAAAAGCAAATAAAAAGATTGGATGACAAGTTGATCCAATTGCTCAAGACGCTAAAAGTTTATTCGGAAGTTCAGCTCAACAGAAAACCTGCTGAGGACAAATGGTCTGTCATCCAGATCATGCACCACCTGATGCTGTCAGAAGCCGGATCAATGAATTACGTTAAGAAAAAGATCAGCTTCAACCCGGAATTGAAAGATGCAGGCGTAAAGGCCGCTTTGCGCGAGTTGGCGCTCGGAACTTATCTCGGATCGCCGTTGAAACGAAAAGCGCCGGATTTTATCAGCGGCGACAAGCTGCCTGCTCATGCTTCCTTCTGGAAGACCGCACAGGATTGGAAAAGCCAGCGATCTGAATTACAGGAATTTCTCCACAAGCTCCCACCTGATCTGCTGAAAAAAGAGGTTTACAAACATCCTTTCGTAGGCAGGATAACAATTTACGGGATGTTGCGTTTTTTCGAACAACATTTCGACCGCCACCAGAAGCAAATCCAGCGGATCATCCGGAATTATTATATCTGAGTACTTTGTAAAGTAAGTTTTTTGACATTTGATTTTCCATTTCGAACTCACCCCCTTGATCCCCCTCTCTTGCAAGAGAGGGGGAAACCGAGCGAAGCGAAGGTAGGGGGTGAGTTCAAAACCACGTTTTATTAATTTATTTAGTTTACAAAGTACTGAGTTTTTTCAATTGCTGATGCTGGCTATGATGATCAAAAAGATCAAAAGCGCATATACTCCGATCAAAGCCAGCGCAAGGAATCCGATAAATTTATAGTGAGATTTCAGGTTTTTCAAAGCGCTTTCGAGATAAGTCCGGTTGTCGGTACGCAGCGCATTTTTTGTTTTTACAGAAAAACGGTAAAGAAAAAGCACAGGGAAAAAAGAAATCAATGCAATGAACAGGTAGATAACCGTGATGAACAATGTGTTGATGATTCCCGGAAATTCTTCCTGCATTTCATTCAAAACCACCCCCAGTAAAGTTCCCGAAAAAATGGCGATGCCAATGATAAACCCAACTAGGATAAAACCCAGTACAGAGAGGAAATATGCCCATCTCGCAATTTGGCGCAGCGATTCGCGCATGTTCGCCGAAATGTTCAATCCCGTTTCAAATTCTTCATCGAGAGTCTGGTAGTTTCGCATTCATTTAGATTGTGGTTTCCAGGGCAAAGTTACCAGATTTCACAATACAAACTATGAACCACATCGTATCCCGACTTGTCGGGGAACTACCAATCTACGGATAAGCCACAGCGATAACGCCTTCAAATGGAAGGTCGATAGAATTGCCATTTTCATGGTAAAGCCGGCAACTGCCGGAAATTTTGAGCTTTTTGGTTTTATCGCCATTTTCATTCAATTCATAATCCCCTACTTCGGTGATCGTGAAAAAATCGGTGTTGGATTGGGGAAGAAGATCGGAGCGGAATTCCTGATCGCCGGGATCGACGTAACGGATCAGGACTGTTTTCAACTGAAGGGAATCAGGGTTGTCAGACGAGAAGGATTTTTCATATTGAAAACGCGAAGCACAAACCTGTGGTGTGACTGTCCCTTGTACGATTTTGATCGCCTTGCAAATTTCATCAGAACATCCGGTCCCGTCCGTGATGGTGAGACAAAACGTTTGATCCACGCCGCCGTTGTGTGGTTGGGTGATCGATGAGGTGGTTGCGCCGTTACTCCAATTATAGGTAAATGGGGGTACGCCGCCGGTAGTGTCGGCTTCCAGAGTCATCACAGAAGCGGGGGAATTAAAAACCTGGAAATCCGCCTTGCAGCCCGCATTGTTGTTTTGAAGAAAAATAGTATTGCAATATTCCATTTCGCAATCGAAGTTGTTTTGAATAGCCAGGCAAACATTGGCGAAAGAAATGTTCAGGTTGGTATCAAAGGTTCGACTGTAGGCAGGGTTTGAAGTGGTAAAGGTGTCAATGCTATTATTAAAATGGGTTGTCCAACTATAAATAAAAGGCCCCGTCCCTTCAGGCTCCGCCGTAAAATCGACGATCACCAGGTTGTTCGAAACCGGGGGATTTGCAATGGTGTAATCGTAACTTCCAACATGCAGCGCATTATCGATATCGACGGTTCCAAAACCGAAAGTTTGTTGCACATCGCGGATTTCAATGACCAATTCTTCCTCGCAATCAGTTGCACAATCGCTGGTTTTGGCAAAGCGTGCGATGAAGCTGTACACATTGGAAGCGTCTTTTTGATAATCCGTAAAAAGGTAAAAATCCTCTTCGCCGGCTGTAATGTCCACCCCTCCGCCGGAAAATGAAAACACCGGCTGGCCGGTTTCCACAGGTGGCAAGGCTTCCGGGCGGCAGGATAGCGCCAGGACGGAAATCAAAACGTAAAAATATAATCCAGAGCTTTTCATATATCTTGATGGTAAAAATTTGTTAATTTGTTGATTTGCTAATTTGCTAATTTGCTAATTTGCTAATTTGTTGATTTGTTTAAGCCTGCCACGCTAGCGGCGTGGTCGGGAAGTTGATAGTTGCTAATAACCTAATAACCAATAACTTAATCAACTTAATAACTTAATAACCCAATCAACTTAATTACCCCATTTATCATTCATTCCCGATTTCATCGTCCCGCTTTTTCTCGAAAAAGCGGGATTCGCTACGCTTCGACATTCATCATTTCATAAAATACCAACTCGCTGACAGATTGAAATACAGCGGCTCTGATCCGGAAAATTGTTGCGCGTTGCTTTTCAGCAAATCGCCTAAGCGATAGCCCGAGCGCAAACCGAGCGCAAACTTCTGATTCGGAAAATACCGGTAACCCAGATTCAAATGAAAGCTGAAGGTGTTGAAATCATTCTTTGCGATCCATCCGGCTTTGTGGGTTTCCGTGGGAATTGAGCCATCATCAGGTCTTTCCCAGGGATACAAGCTCGTTTGTTTTTCAATGCTACCGCGAAGGCCGGCAAGGTATGCCAGCGTCGCTCCACCCTCGATGCCGTGCTTTCCAAATCTGTATCGCAGATAAACCGGCAACTCGACAAAATGCATTGTTTCGGGTTTCAAACGGTATTCAATTTCTTTTTTGCCAAAGCCATAAATAGTATGTGTGGTCTGTGACGTAGCGCCGAAGTTACCGTCAACGAGGGTGTACAACAATTCCGCATTGAGACTCAGGGCGTTGAGCAATTTATATTCTCCGATGACCCCGAAACCGGCTCCTGTAAGCGTCGTTGAATTATTTTTTGAAGGATAGAACAAAGCCGCAGCAGTCAGACCAATTCTGAATGACCTGGGTTTTGGGATGCTTATTTTCTTTGGCATCAGCGGTGCAGGATTTTCCAAATTATCCCACCTTCCCGCGATTGGTTCGAGCAAAGGGACGGCTTTCACGTCGGGCTTTTCAGCAGATTCAGTAGCATCTGATTCTGCCGCATTTTCAAAAATATTTTTTAAAACGGTTTCAGATAAAACCGGCTTTTCAGGAGGTGTGAGTTCTTTCGCGAATTTTTCCTGGCTGGTGTCGGATTTCGGTTTTGCTAGTGTTGAAACACGGCTTCGCTCATTTGCCTTTTCGGATGTCGGGGTTAAACGCTCGTCATCGGCCTGGTTTGAAGCATCACCTTTATTAATAGTGGAATTATTATCGTTTTTACTTTTTACAGCCGGATCAACAAGGGTTTTGGAATGCCCCTCAGCGGGAATTGCCTGCAATTCAGCGGATGAAGCAGGCGTTGGGTTTTGTGTTCCGGGTTTCCATGATCCAAGCCAAACGATCAATCCGCCAACGAGCAGCAGCGCCGCCAGGCTCAACAGCCGGAAATAGCCGCCGCGCTTCCGCCGCGCTTCGTCTTCGAGGATCAGGCGTTCGGCATCTTTCCAATATTCATCTTTAAACCCGAACTCCCTGTTTTGGAGCTTTTTGTTGAAAAATTTATCCAGGTTATTCATATTCAAATGACTTTTGAAGCATTGATCACTTTTTGCAACATATCGCGGATTTTTTTCCTGGCCGAAGAAAGGTGCCATTTTGAAGTCCCTTCCGACATGCCCAGCATTTCGCTGATCTCTTTGTGGGAATATCCGTCGATCACGGAGAGGTTAAAAACTTTCCGGCTGACGGAGGGGAGTTGCCGGATGAATCCTTCCAGTTGTTCCGCATCAAAAAGCTGGTCGGCAATATTGTAATCCACCAGGTCGCCGAAAGTTTCTGTGTCCGTAAAATCGGTATGCTCGATCAATTCTTTTACTTTTCTGTTTTTTCTGAAATCGTCTATAATGGTGTTGATCATGATGCGCCTGGCCCAGGCTTCAAAGGGGGTTTCGGTTTTGTACTTGTCGAGGTTGTTCAGGATTTTTAAAAAGCCTGCATTTAAAACCGCTGCTGCATCTTCTTCATTTTTTTTATAACGAATACACACACCCATCAGGAGGTTAAAACAACTTTTGTAAAGCTGGAACTGTCCCCTCCGGTCGCCATTCATACAATCTTTTAAAAGTTGTTGGTTTATTTTCATCACTACGAAAAAGCAATACCACTGAAAATTGAAAGGAGGCCGACTTGATACAAGCCGGCCCTTTCCCTACGAGTATGTGTCCCGACAAATCGGAATTATTTTTTGATCACCTTTCTCGAAATCGTTTCTTTGCCGTCGATGATGTTGATAAAATACATGCCAGCCGGCAATTTTTCCATATCAAAACTGTGGGTGTAAACTCCGGGATATACATCTACGGTTTCCGAATCGATGGTTTTGCCATCCAGGCTCATCAGAGAAAATACAACCGCTGAGCTTTCTACTACATTCATTTGCAACTGCAAACGATCATTGGTTGGATTTGGGAATATCCGGATGCTGCTTTCATCGAGCAATTCTTTGATGCTGACGGTAGCGGCGCTGTTATCATCCACAATGAAATCGAGGTTTTCAACCGATGGATTTTCAGGGCTTAAAGTTACGAGGTACATCACATGAGGGATTCCGGTTATTTCGATATAAACTTTGTAGGTTCCCCAGGCGAGGTTGTCAAACCCATAAGCTCCTTCGGAATCCGTGAGCGTATGGCTGACCGGGTTGTTATTTTGATCCAACAACAGCATGGTCACATTTTCCAGCGGGTCGCCGTCGCCGCGATGGTCAGCGCCACCGGAGAAATTAGCTCCCTCGCTCACGAGGCCGCCGATGAAGCCAGGCCCGCCGGGATTATCACCTTCCACCATTTGCATTTGCAAAAAATGAGACCCGTTCACTAAGACATTGACCGGCGTAGCTTCATCCCACCACAATACATGATGGAAATAGGTTGGAAAATAGTTTTCATATTCAGGAGAGTTGGGAGACAGCGCGGCTTTCACTAGGTATTCGCCGGCAGGCACATCGTCAAAAATAAAGATACCCTGCTGGAAATTCACCTCGTCCACTGCCGTGAGGGTGCCTTCATCAGCATCGTATTGGATGAGGTAAGCGGTGCCGGTGGCGCCGATATTTACGGTATCGTTTGCTATCATGGTAACTCCCACGATTTGTCCGGAGAAATTGGCTTCGATACAATCTTCAGCCGTACACCCATTTGCCGTGGTAATGGTGACACAATAGGTTCCGGGAAAGGGAGGAGTAATGCTTTGAGTAGTTTCTCCGGTGCTCCATGCGTAAGTCACCGCATTACCGCCGACTGGATTGGTACTGGCAAAAAGGCCTGAGTTGGTTTGCAGTATCTCCACCCAACAGGAATCCTGGTTGTTATTCCCCAGTGTTCCGCAGGCGGTGGAGGTGCAACCGTTGGCATCGGCCATCGTCACACAGAATGTGCCGCCGGTGTTGTTGCCCGGACAAAAAACAGGATCAGTATCTCCGTTTTCCCAAACATAAGTAAACGGAGCCGTGCCATAACCTGTAGCTTGGAGGCACCAGGCGCCGGGCACTTGAGTGACAACCACGAAACAAGATGTGTCGTTGGGATTTCCGCCGGTATAAAAGTAACAATCGTTAGCCTGGCATCCGTTGGCATCCGTTATGGTGACACAATAATTTCCAGTGGTATTCGGAAAAATCATTTCCGTATTTTCATTGGTATTCCAAGAGTATGTGAAGGGCGCATTGCCGCCGGCAACAGCAACCAAAGCGCCAGAGGGAGCAGGCTCGATGTTGACCGAACAATTCGGGTTGTTGTTGTCAATAATGACTACGCAAGCGCTGGCAGCGCAATTTTCATTGTCTGTAATGGTGACACAATAGGTTCCGGGCTGCGAGACTTCGATAGATTCGGTCAGTTCGCCGGTGTTCCAGGTGTAGGTAAAAGGCGCTTCGCCGGAAGGATGCGCAATGAGTAAAGTCCCTGAATTCACTGCGCTGGAATCCTCTTCGATCCACACGGAGCAGTTGTTTCCGTTGTTGGGGTCGAGTTGTCCGCAGGCGGTGGCGGTACAGCCATTGGCGTCGGCCATCGTCACGCAGAATGTGCCGCCGGTGTTGTTGTTCGGACAGAATGTATCTCCAGTGTCTCCGTTTTCCCACAGATAAGTAAAAGGAGCGGTTCCGGTAGCAACTGCCTGCAAACACCAGGCGCCCGGCACTTGAGATACCGTAACGGAACAAATGGTATCAACGCTGTTTTCAAAATGTTTTGACCAAAGTTGGGTCACACAGAAGAGCAGTACAAATGGGAGTATGATTTTTTTCATTTCAAATTATTTTTAAAATTTTAATTTTTTAGATTCACCCCTATACACGAGTTGTTTTTCAAAATGGTTGGGTAGATTCCGGTATCGGGTATCGGGTATCGGGTGTCGGGTGTCGGGTATCGGGTATCGGGTATCGGGTATCGGGTTTCGGGTGTCCCGACTTCGTCGTCCCGCTTTTTCTCCAAAAAGCGGGATTCGATCGGGTATCCGGTTTCCGGTATCGGGTATATGTTTGTTGGGATATTTGCTTCGATTAGGTGTATTATTGTCTAGTGTCTAGTGTCTATCGTCTTGACCTGTCCCGAAACCCAAAACGCCCGGAAGCCAGGTTTTTATCCGGGTCAAAAATTTGTAATAGACGGGACTTAACCTGTCTGTCGAAACTAAACCTGCCTTCAAGGGCACACAGGCAGGGTCGTTCATCAAAGGTAGAAAATGCTTTTTTAATAATCTACAACCTCTATAAGCTAAACGCACGAAAACGTTGTTATGAAATATAATTTTCACAATCCCGATCCATCGGGAATTAATCGTCAACTTTTATAAATAGTATTAAGGGGACTTCTAAAAATTCAAAAATCTTAACCGCAAAGATCGCGAAGGTTTTTC
>CAZKDA010000040.1:0-27013 GCA_964551455.1 uncultured Saprospiraceae bacterium | reverse complement strand
GACACAACCACCTCAGCCTGGCATCCGCCCATTGCAGCCGAGATGGTCGCATTTTTTTTGAAAATAGTTCCGATCTCTCCGGCGACGAGGATGAAATCAATGATCTGTTTTTCCGAAAAATTTTCGAAAAAATAACCGTACATCAGCACCGCTGGTATCACTCCCGACGCGCCGTTGGTGGGAGCAGTGACGATCCTGCCGAAGGAAGCGTTTTCTTCATTGACGGCGAGGGCAAAACAACTGACCCATTTGTTGATATTCGTAAAATTTTTCTCCGAACTTTTTACCAAAGCCAGCCATTCGTCGATGTTGTTGTAAGGAGCATTTTTCAGCAGCTTTGCATTCAGCTCCATGGCACGGCGTTTCACATTCAGCCCGCCGGGCAGCAGCCCCGACCGGTTGACTCCTCTGTGAATACATTCCCTGATCTCTTCCCAAATGCTGAGCGCTTTTGTTTCGATATCTTCGGGCGTTCGCCAGGCGGTTTCGTTGCGCCTGACCAATTCAGAAACAGGGATTTTCATTTCGGCGCAATACAGTTCGATGGCAGCGGCATTGCGGCAGGAGTATGGCGTGGTGATCAGGTTTTTTTTGATGGTGTTTTTATCTTTTGTCGTTACAAACCCTCCGCCGACGGAATGGTACTTTTCGGAAATGACCGTCCCGTCTTCCAGTTCGGCTTCGAAGATCATCCCGTTCGCGTGTGGGGGTAAGCGTTTGCCATACTCGAATACGATATCGGTTTCGTAATAAAATGGAATTTCAACTTTGCCCTTCAAATTTATTTTTTCCTGCTTCCGGATGGTTCCCGCTTTTTCCATGATCTGTGAGGGATCGATTTTTATAAAATCTTCACCGCTCAAACCCATCATCACGGCAATATCGGTTCCGTGTCCGATGCCCGTCAGGGCCAGCGATCCGAATAGAAACACCCTGGTTTTTTTAACCGCCTGAAGGTGGCCTCTTTCTTCTAACAATTGCACAAACATCTCTGCGGCTTTCCAGGGTCCCATGGTATGAGAACTGGAGGGGCCGATCCCGATCTTTATAATATCGAATGCGCTGATCGATTCCATGTTTTAAACCATTTTTAAAAAATGATAGCGGAAAGGTAAGGATGATGCCGGAATTTATTACTGTAAAATGGAACGCGGATGTGGCCGATCGGGCGGAAACTCGCAGAATTACGAAGAACTTGAGAAGCTTTGCAGTTTTGTAATGAGTGAGTTTTTTCTGTGTAAATCTGTGTGTCAATCCCGACCTCAATCGGGGTCACAAGTTTGTGAGAAATAAAAAAAGGCGTTCTGTTTTTTGAAATCAGTTGTCCACCTTAAAATAGATCGTGCCTTTGAACCCTAGTTGGATGTCGCTGAAGAGCTGGCCGGTTTCTTTGATCTGGAGTTTGTGGTTCAGTATTTCGGCTTCCGTTTTTTTTGATGCTGAAAAATCATGGTTTTTGATGTGTTTTTCAACTTCGCTGAAAAGCGTTTCGAGCGGCTTGGGTAAGGTCAGGTTTTTTACCTTGCCGGAATACCAGTTTTCTACCTTTTTGACGGAAATGATCTCACCGATCTGGTTT
The DNA here is from genome assembly GCA_964551455.1 of uncultured Saprospiraceae bacterium. Lineage (GTDB taxonomy): Bacteria > Bacteroidota > Bacteroidia > Chitinophagales > Saprospiraceae > JAHDHW01. The sequence continues at coordinate 25,434 of CAZKDA010000040.1, read as the reverse complement.
TGTTCCTTATCGATGATGGAGTAGGAGTTGTTTTCGACTAACGACATGTTTGAAATGGTTGTGATTATTTCTAAAGGATCCGCCATGAATATTTGTGTATCAATTCCTTCGATTTTTTTTAAGCCATACAATTTCCAAAAAGAATAACTTCTGCAAATGTACTATTAAATTGAATTGGCATTTGAAATTATCGAAGATTTTTTAGCGCATAAATGTTGCCTCCCAAAGCGCATCCTCCCTACCGGAAACGCTGTTATTCATTGATTTCCGGTTAATTCGGATAATTCAAAACGGAGTGGTGAAAATCAACGGATCACACCGACAGTCATTTTCGCATCATAATCTCCTTTGATGACGGGCGATTGGCGCATGCCGGTGTAATCCCTTACTTTTTCATTGATAAAATCAAAAAGCTCCTGTACGGAAACGATACGATTGCCATTGGTGTCGGCTTCGCCTTTCAGGCCGCGGATCAGGAAATGGCTGAAAACACCTTGTCGCAAACCACTGGATTCCAGCGAGGTTTCATCGGATTTGGAAGACATGATGAGCGCGGTGCCGGGCTGCGCCTGTGCGAGCGACCGGTAATAATTGTTGAGTGCATTTTCGACATTGCCTTTCATGGCAAAGAGGCTGCCCGAGTGGCAAGCATCAGCGATGCAAAGCTTGTATTTTGCAGGACTAGTTTCTAGTATCTCGTTGATCTCGTCGTGGTAGATTTTATTGTTATAACCATCAAAATCGATAGGCAGGAAGGAGCCTTTCAGGCCGTGACCTGAAAAATAAAGCATGACCAGATCAGACGGGCCTGCTTTTGAAAATACATCTTTCATCGTGTTGATGATATTTTCTTTTGTCGCCTCTTCGTCGATGAGTATCCGGATATGTTCATCACTCAGCGCACCGCCCTCCGGGCTTTTCAGAAAGGCGAACATTCGGTAGGCATCGTCGTCGGTATAACGCAATACGGGCATGTGGGAGTAGGAAGCGACCCCGATGACAACCGCCCACACCTTCATATCGAGCGCTTCTTTTACAGAAACTTCTTCAGCAATATCCTCGATAATCTGCTTTTTTTCTTCCACTGGTTTTTGCTCAACGATCGGTTCTTCGGTCGGCCGTCCCATGTAAGTTCCGGATTCCCAGATTCCGTAAACTTTGGTGCCGTCATTCAGATATAGCGTTCCGATGCCATTGAAGCTACCGTTGCTCCACTGGCCTTCGTAGCGCTCGCCATTGGCGTAATAGCAAATCCCCTTGCCGTCCGCCAGGTTGTTTTTAAATTCACCAACGTATTTCGCCTCTGCACCTTCATAGATGTATGTTCCTTTGCCATTTTTACAATCTCCGGAGACACAGCCTTCACCTTGTTTTGCGGTCATTTCTTTATCGCCAATGTATTCGCCTTCTGCCCATTCCCCAGTCATTTTCGATCCGTCGGCGTAATAAAGCGTGCCGTTTCCATGCGAATAATTATCTTTAAAATTTCCGATGTATTTATCGCCGTTTGTAAAAAACCAGGTTCCCCAGCCGTTCAATTCACCGTTTTCAAACTTGCCTTCGTATTTACTGCCGTCGGCATAAGCGAATATTCCGTTGCCATCCTTGCAATCACCGGAAATGCAGCCTGCCTGGATATTGGTACCATCGTCCGCATTGAGGTTTCCTTTGGCGACCAGTTCTTCCACCACCTTACCTTTTTCGTCAACGGGCTGGCCTTTTACCCAGTTGCCAAAGATTTTGGAGCCATCAGGAAAAGTTTTAGTTCCTTTTCCTTCGGGGAACCGATGCACCCATTGGCCGGAATATTTGCTGCCGTCGGTGTAATAACAAACACCCGTGCCGTGGATCTCCCCATCCCGAAATTCACCGATGTATTTTGCACCGCTGGGATAAACGTAAGTACCCTGGCCATTTTGGCAATCCCCTGAAATACATTGTGCATGTAAAAAAGAAAAGAAAAAAAAGAGACTGGAAAAAGTGAAAATCCGCTTTATCATCATTAGGTGTTGTAATTGTGTATGAAAAATTTTCTTGTGTTAAAGTAGTGATAACGAAAGTAAGTTTAATTTTCGTTTAATCTCGTAAAAAAACAGAGGCCCTTTACTTTCTCCCCACTAAGGTAATGAGCAGCACGCTCAAATCAGACAACCAAATATCAAAATGTTGATTTAATCTTTTGAATGATACTTAAAAATATATTGTACTTGGTTTGTTTTTCAAAATTAAAGTTTTACATTCGCACCGGAGGCAGAATAAAAATACCCTGAAAGCCATGTTGAATTCAACAAAAAAAGCATGGCAAGCCTCCTCCAAAGTTATGATCTTCTGACTGATTGATTCTCCTTCATCTCGAAGGAGAGAAAGTGTTCAGAGCAATTACTACAAGCGTGTTAAAAGAGAAGTGATAGGTTAAAACAACAAGTAATTTACTGATTTGGTGAATTAATGTCAGATTGTTGTTTGGTAACCAGTATTATTAACTCAACAATAAAAAACAAAAACCGATGACGCGCTTAACTACCGGATTCCTCAAATTTCTTCCGCTGAAATTTTTTAACACTCAAAAATCTTTAAAATGAGCCGATTAATTAACCTCTTCGCAATGCTTCTAATTTGCCAATATATATTGGCACAGTCCGAAACCCTTATCAACAAAACCTGGGATGTTACATTTGGTGCACCAAATGACTTTGAATGGGTTGCCTCTGTCATAGACAATGGAGGAAACCTGATAACTACAGGACACTTGACAATTAACGGAACAAACACAGAATTACTTTTAACAAAACATGCCCCTGACGGTAGCCTTCTTTGGCAAAAAGAATTTCAGCCGTCATCAAATACAAAAAACAGTGGCGTTGTATTGGATGTTGACGCGAATGACAATATTTACGTCGGTGGGGTAACAAGCACCTCAACTAACATTGATGATTTTGATTTTCTGATCCTCAAGTTCAACAGTAGCGGCACAGAAATTTGGAATAAAACTTTTGATGGCTCTGGGAGTGGGATAGATATACCAACCGCTATTATCGCCGACCAGACAAAAGTGTACGTCAGCGGCCCAAGTAAAGGATCGAGTACAGGGATTGACTATTGGGTATTAAAACTTAGTACGCTCAATGGGAATATATCCTGGGAGAAACGATATGATTTTGCAGGATTAGATGATTTCCCGGTAAGCATGGAAGTTGATACCAGTGGAAATGTACTTCTAATTGGTTCAAGTGCAAAAAATTTACTAACATGGGAAATGGCCCTCGTTAAATATGGTGAATCTTCCGGAACTGTCATTAGTGAGCAAAGGATCGTTAATGATTCTCTTGGTTTTTCCATGCCTTCTGCTATGACAAAAGATCCCGCAGGAAACTTTGTCATTTCAGGTATTACAACTTCAAATGGAACTGATTTTGACATCCTAACAGTCAAGGTAAATAACGATTTTGATGTGTTGTGGAAAGAAGTTTATGATAGCGGTTCAATGATGGACAGTGTTTCATCTGTAGTTTGTGGTCCGGATAGTAGTATCATAGTTACAGGATGGTGCCGAAATCCTCAATATGGCACAGAGTTCCTGACTTTAAAGTACCAACAAGACGGAACCTTGGAATGGTCGAAAAAAAGATTAGTTAATCCTTTAAGCACAATTTCTAAAAGTAGAGTGGCTGCCATAGATTCCAATGGTAATATCACTATTGCCGGGGAAATGAGAAACAACATAATTGTTATGCAATATAGGCCAACAGGAGATATAATCTGGGAAAAAGTGTTCAAAGATAATTCAGCAAAATATATTAAACCCTTTACCCTGCTTTTAGGAGAGGATAATTCAATGTTTATCACTTCTATTTTGACAAAAGAAACTAATGATAAGACTTATTCCACCTACAAGCTTAATTCGTTAATAAGACCTCAAGAACAATTACTCGATTCGTTGGGTGAACCCGTTCGTCTAAAAGGTGAAATTATCGTTCGCTTTAAGCCAGGCATCATTAAATCTTCTTTTATCGACAATACCGATCTCCGTTATGGTACAATTGAAGAAATATTCAATGATACTGATTGTCTCGAGTTAATTGCAGAAAAGCTAACAGCCGATAATTTTGATGAATGGATCGCTGTAAAAATTCATAGATCCATGACAACTGCGGATTCAATTGCTACTACAAGGCTTGGAAAGGTAATTTCCATTCCGGATTTTTATAATACGTTAATTTTACTTGTACCGGAAGAATATCAAAGAATAGTTGGAGAAATTGCCATCAGTGACACCTTGGAAAGTAACGATTTAAGGTGTTGTATCAGGTTTGCAGAAGATAATCCTGTTGTAACTCCTGATGATTGTGATCCACCAAACGACCCCATATATCCTATACAAGCAAATCTTCATGCAACCACTGGATTGCCAGAATATCCAAATGCCCATATTAATATGGAACCCGCCTGGTGTATTGCAGGTACAGGAAGCGCCACAGTAAGAGTTTCAATTATTGATACTGGCATCAGGTGGTCGCATGAAGATTTTAGTATAGATGGCACTTTTGCTGGCTCTGTTGTAGTTGATGGAAAGGATTATCACACTGGAGCAGCGGATATTTCAACTAACAATGAAAATGATTTAGATAACCATGGAACACGTGTGACTGGTATTATGGGATCTATAAGGAACAACTCTTTAGGAGTTGCTAGTATAGCAGGAGGAAGCGGAACTGCTGATGGTGTTCGTCTAATAGCACAAAGCGCCCTTTCGGCTGGTTTGGATAAAATTGTCGAGGCATTTGTAGATGCTGTTAATGTGTATGAAGCCCAAATCATTAATTGCAGTGGGGGCTTTACGCCTTCTGATTGGCCAGTACATGCTCTTGCCATGCGTGAAATACTTCACTTTAATAATCGAATGGGAGTTGTTATTTGTGCATCAAGAGGTAATAACTTCGAAAACACTCCGAGGTATCCTGGAACTGCACAAGACGAATGGGTAATTTGTGTAGGAGGAACCGGAACAAATGGAAATTATAATAGTATTTGTCGGTTTGGTTTTCCAATTGATGTAGCTGGACCAAGTGCCAGTGTTACCAACAGGTCTCCTATAAGTAATTCTGACCAAGCTTATGGCACAATCGATGGTACTTCTGGAGCAACACCACATGCGACAGGGCTTGCAGCTTTAATGTTAAGTTATTATGAAAATTCTGGAACCCAATTAGTTCAGGAAGATATTGAGTATATTATCCAGGAATCTGCAACTGATGTAGTTTCACCACCAGCAGAAACTGGTCCTGATGAATACACTGGACATGGTAGAATAAATGCCGGCGCTGCTCTTCAAATGATAGAAATGCCTGCTTGTAAAGTTCTACATTTTGGAACAGATGCAACAGCTAACAGTAAAACCAATGATCTAGTTGAAGAAGATGTTGCTATTGAGCTTCTTGAACCTTTTACTACTGAAAATGGACAGACATTTGAAATGGGGGATTACACTGCTGATGTTTATAAAGTCTCAGCCACAATTGAACATTCACTTCCTCCCAATACTTCTATAGCTCACAACTGGGAGAGACATAGTTCGTCAACAGTTTTCAACTTGTATGATGACTCTGGAAGCTCAAACGAATTACTGCCAGTGGAACACGTAACATTTACAGGCTATTCTGGCCAAGGTTATACCAACTTGGAAGGGTATGTTTACTATTTAAAAAATAGTTCTTGTACTGTTGAAGGCTGGATTCCTGCTTCTCCTACAGATGCAGAATTAACCCATTCTGTTATTGCCTGTTTGGTAACCAGTACAGAAGAAATTTCTGTCAACTCTTTACATTTGTACCCCAACCCAACATCAGGTCAATTAACGCTTTCTCTTGATGTTAACAACTTACAAACAAATTCAGTTATTTCAATTTATGATTTTTCAGGAAAACTGATGGCTGCTTCAATAATTAGTTTCCAAAATTACTTGGATGGTTTTGTCAATTTTAATATAAGCCATTTTCCACAAGGTATATACACTTGTGTCCTTAGATCAGAAAGAGAGGTTATTTCAGCTAAATTCACTAAATTCTAAAATTAATGTATCAACCGGACTATTTGGCAGACAGTCCGGTTGATTTTATAAATCGTTATAAACATGAAAAAAGAACTCATATTTAGCTTCTTGCTACCACTCTTTGCATCTTGCTGCAAGGATGATAACAACAACCCTATACCGCCGATCATAGATTGTATGAAGGGGCTTAAAGAGTTTGTTGAACCTGCTTCAGAAGTGGTGGATTCCTCTATAGCGCAATGTGATGAGTGTATTATTGATTGTGAAGAAATATATTCTTCAGTTATTCCTTATGACTATTATTATCCTTGTTTTAACCCTATCAACCCCGAACAACTTGCCTATTACCGATATGACAATACTGTTTTCAATTTTGCCTCTGAATTATGGGTAGTCGACTTTTGTACAGGCGAAAAGAAAATGTTAGCAGACAATTTATTATACGGTCTGGACTGGAGTGTTAAAGATTGGCTGGTTTATACCGCAGCTGATCAAAACATTTGGAAAATAAAATCCAATGGAGATAGCTTGACCCAGCTTACATTTGTTGGAGATTTTAATCGTTATCCAAAATGGAGTCCGGATGGTGATAAAATTGCTTTTAACTCAGAAATTCAAGGAAGCAATTATTTCTTTATCTCTAATGAACTCGGAGAACAAAAGGATACGATTGAGGCGCTGGCAACTTCAGGTGCTTGGTCGTGGATAGATAATGATCAGATATGTTATTTTGTTGCTGAATCTAATGGAGGCATTACAGCACAAAAAATGAATGTCTATAATATCCAGACACAAGAAATAAGGTTTCTCCATAGCCTCCATATTGAACACAACAGTGATTCTTTAGTCTTAAATACGACTTATTTTCCAAGTGAAAACAGCATCGTATGGTGCGCTATAGGCTTTGTTGGTAAAACCAATTTGGCTACCGGCACATTTGAAATACTAAGGGAGCGGCTATTTCAAGAGCGATTTCATTCCTTAGTAGTCAGGCCAGGAAAAGACCAATTCTTATTTAATAAAAGCTCCATGCACTATGTAGAGCCTTGCTCAGTTGATAGTCAATTTGATTTTTTTATTATCGAAAAGAATGGTACAAACCAAAGAAAAGTGAACCTACCTGAATAATTAGGTTCCGGTTTGTACCGGCGAACCCGCCCCGCCCTATTGTTGGGCAAGCTGACCATCGGGCAGGTTTCATTCGCCGACGGTATCGCTTGGATTTTTACGGCGAATGAACCCGCCTGACTGTCGGGCAGGTTCGACGGTATGGTTGTTCCGCTCACCACTTTAGGGAAGTGGCGCGAACGATCATTGGTTCTTTCAAAAAAGAAAATCAGCCAATAAAAGTCACTGGCTGATTATCAACATTTTAAAACAATTTGGGAATTTATCTCGACACCGCCACGGGCATGTTTTTATCATAATGGCCGGTAATGCTTGGCGTTTGGGCATAAGCCGTGTATTTGACCACTTTTTGATACACAAAATCAAAAAGCTCCTGAATCGTCACGATCTTGTTGTTGTCCGAATCCGCTTCACCTTTTAGCCCTCTGATGAGGTAGTGGCTAAAAATGCCTTGCCGCAATCCCTGGTCTTCTAGCGAAAACTCATCAGCTTTTGAAGAAAGCAGCAGCGCCGTTCCGCCGGCAGATTCTTCGAATGCCTCGTAATATTTCCTGATCGTATTTTCAGGCGCTTTCATGGCAGTGAGTGTTCCGACATGACAGGCGTCGGCAAAGCAAATTTTGTGTTTGGCTTTGGTTTCGCGGAAGATCGCTTTCACTTCGTCGTGTTGCAGCTTGTTTGTATGACCGTCGAAATCCACAGGCAAAAACGCTCCCTGGATACCGTGCCCGGAATAATACAGCAATACGACGTCGTTTTCATCGGCTTTCAAAAAGACGTGGCGCATGGCGCGGATGATATTGGCCCTTGTGGCATCTTCGTCGATCAACAACCGGATCTGGCTGTCAGGGATTGCGCCTCCTTCCGGGCTTTTGAGAAAGGCATATATATGGTAGGCGTCGTCATCGGTATATTTTAAAACAGGCATGGAAGTATATCGACCGATACCTACCACCACTGCCCACACCTTTACCTCGTCATCCTGATCGACTTTTATAAATTCATCAACGATATTTTCGTTGCCGTTTAGTTCTCCCACCGGTTTTCCATAATCCCAGACCGCCGCCATTATCCTTCCGCCGGCATAATACATGATGCCTTCGCCGTGCGGAGCATGGTTTTTCCAGTTGCCGACGTATTTATCGCCGCTGGAATAAAAGCAGGTTCCCTGCCCTTCCGGAATGCCATTGTTGAAATTGCCGATCCATTGGGAATTATCGCGGTAGGTATATTTTCCCTGACCGTTATTGCAAAATGTATTATTGCAATCGCGGAGCTGATCTTCGGCAAGCTGGGTATTATTTTGCACAGCATTTTGATTGGTTTCATTTTGGTACTTCCCGTCCAGCCATTTTCCGGTTATCACTTTACCATTGACTGTATGGTAAGTTCCATCGCCGTTTTTCTGGTTGTTTTTCCAGTTACCTGAAAATCTGGAACCGTCTTTATAAAACATACTTCCCTTCCCTTGCAACTTTCCGGCGTTGAATTCTCCTTCGTAGCGGTCGCCGCCCGCGTAGAAATACTTTCCAAAGCCATGCTGAAGATTGTCCTTCCAGTTGCCTTCATATTTGTCGCCACTCACAAAAACCATAACCCCTTTGCCATTGATGCGGCTTCGTTTGAAATCCCCTTCATAAACATCGCCGGTCTTGAAGGTCATTTTTCCTTTTCCTTCCCGGTAATGATCGATCCAGTCGCCGACATATTTATCTCCGTTGCTGAAATACAGGATGCCCTGCCCGTGGATTTTTCCATCCGCAAAATTGCCTTCATAACGGGCGCCGCTCGGATAGATGTAAGCGCCGTGGCCGTTCCAGCAATTTCCTTTGATACATTGAGCTTGAAAAGTTTGTGGTAAAGAGATGAGTGTAACCACGATTAGATACATCAGGTGCTTCATTTTCAAAAAAGATTTGTAGGTCGGAAAAGACAGACCGGGTTTAAGAAAATGTAGCAGTTATTTCCTGATAGGCAAAAGGCTTTTTAAATATAAAGATGTGTAAATTATGCTTCTAACTATTTTTAAAAAAACAATATTGCTTGTTAAACAGTATTTAATGAAATACCTGAATAATCCTTATCTTTGCTCCTCTTTTTTTTATAAAAAATAAAAACATTCAGAACATGTTGAAGAATTTTTTAATTGCTGCTTTATTTGCCACCCTCGTTTTTTCATGCGGTGAAACAACCAATACCGGAAACGAAAACGATCAGGCAAATACCGAAGCAGATGAAACCCAGGACGGGAAACATTTTGGAGAAACCATCAATGGCGAAGGCACCATCAGTTATGATGAAATGCTGACAAAATTTACAGAGGCGGATTCCATTCCGGCAAAAGTCGTCGGTCAGGTCAGTGAAGTATGTCAGAAAAAAGGATGCTGGATGACCATTGCTTCCGAAAATGGAGAAGAAATGATGATGGTACAATTTAAGGATTACGGTTTTTTCGTCCCGAAGGACATCGCTGGTCGCAAGGTGGTGATGGAAGGCTATGCTTTCCGCGAAATCACTCCTGTTGATGATCTGAAACACTACGCTGAGGATGCCGGCAAATCTCAGGAAGAGATCGATGCCATCACCGAACCCAAGGAAGAAATCAAATTCCTGGCTTCCGGAGTTTTGTTGCTCGACAACTGATCCTCCTGTTCTCAATTTTATAAAAAAATGCTTCAAACAAAGGCTAAATATCTTTTCCTGGTTTTTAGCCTTTGTTGTTTTTATACCGCAGCCGGCCAGGATGTCACGTTGGCCGACAGCCTTCGGCAGGCGCTTTCAACTTCTTCGCCGGATTCGAATAAAGTGAATCTCCTGAACGACCTTGCATGGGAATTGAAATTCAGCGACGGTGAGCGCGCCAGGGTTTATCTCGATTCATCCATCCGGCTTTCCCAACTGCTTTCCTATAAAAAAGGCGAAGCACAGGCTTACAACAACCGCGGTGTGGTCGAAACCATCGATGGGAATTACAACCTGGCTATCGGCTTTTATGAAAAAGCCCTGACGATCCGCAACCAATTGGGGGATAAAAAAGGTGTGGCTTCGCTGTACAACAACATCGGCAATTTACACACGGAACTGAACGACCATGTCACGGCCCTCGTTAATTTCAGGAAATCCCTGCGTTTGCGCGAAGATATGAAAGATACCATCCGCGCCGCCAGGATCTACTACAACATTGGACTGGTTCATGAAAATATGGGAAACTATCCCGAAGCTTTGGATTTCGCGCTGAAATATCTTTCAACTTCAGAAGGGCAGGGCGATGAATTTGAAATAGCCAATGCTGAAAACCTATTGGGAAATATCAAATCCGAGTTGGAACGGCATGAAGAGGCTGAACAGCATTATCTCAAGTCATTACAACTCCGCGAAAAGTTGGGTGACGAATGGGAACTGGCCATTTCTTACAACAATTTTGGCAATGCAAAAGATACCTGGGGCGAGCAGAGCCTTAACCGCGAGGATTTTGAGGAAGCAAAGATACATTTCAACGAAGCGCTGGAATACTACGGCAAAGCCCTGAAAATTTATGAAGCCTTTGAAGATGAAAACGGCCTCAGCATGAGTTTCAACAACATTGGCCTTGTACATAAAAATATCGGTAGCCTTTACCTCGATTTGAAAGATGCTGAAAAAGCTTCAGAGCATTTCAAAATCGCGCATTCGTTTTTAGGCCGGTCTTTGGAAATACGCGAAAAACTCGCCGACAAAAAAGGCATCATGGAGGTTTATAACGGCATTGGCGATGTTCTACGGCGCGAACGAAAACTTGATGAAGCGCTCATTTTTACTTACGATTACCTCGCGATTGCCGAAGAACTTTCCGACCAGAAATTTATCCAACAGGCTTACAAAGACCTTTCAAGGGTTTATGCCGAAATGGAAAATTATAAACAAGCGTATCACTTTCGTAAAAAATATGACGAACTAAGGTATGCCCGTCTTGATGAAGATCGGGTAATACAAATTGCCAGGCGCGAAGCCATTTTCGGAGATGAAAAAAAGCAACGGGAGATCGACGAACAAAAAATTGCCCTTCAACTCCAGGAAAGTCAACTCAGCCAAACCCGTATGCAACGCAACTCTATTATCGCCGGCGCTTTGGGACTTTTCCTCATCGCTTTGCTTTTACTCAATCGCTATCGCTTCAAAAGCAAAGTGAATGAGCAACTGGAAAAAAAGAACAAGATCATCGAAATTGAGCAAAAAAAATCGGATGATCTCTTGCTCAATATCCTGCCTGCGGCCACTGCCGAAGAACTGAAACAACATGGAAAAGCCAAGGCAAAATATTATGATTCAGTGACCGTGCTCTTTTCCGATTTCGAAGCATTTACAAACATATCCGAAAAACTGCCTCCCGAAGACCTGGTTTCCGAGTTGGACAACTGCTTCCGGGCTTTTGATAATATCGTCGGGAAGTATGGCATTGAAAAGATCAAAACCATCGGCGATGCATACATGTGCGCGGGCGGGCTGCCTTCTCCAAGTGATTCCCACCCCGTTGATGTTGTAAACGCGGCCATTGAGATGTTGCAATTTGTAGGATCGCTTCAGGCAAATGATAATGGGAAAAAACATCCTGCATTTAGAGTTCGCATCGGCATTCATACAGGTCCTGTGGTGGCAGGTATTGTAGGCAGTAAGAAATTTGCCTTTGATATTTGGGGTGATACGGTCAATATTGCTTCCAGGATGGAATCGGGCAGCGAGGCAGGCAGGATCAATATTTCCCAAAATACTTATGACCTGGTAAAGGATCATTTTGATTGCACTTACCGTGGAAAAATAAAGGCAAAGAACAAAGGAGAAATAGATATGTATTTTATTGAAACGAAGGTTCCGGCTTCAGCCCGGCCGTGATTAATTCAACTAAAAAATCGATGGAATAAAAAAAGCCTTTGATAATTGTAGTTATTATCAAAGGCTATAAGCAATTAATACAAGCAAATATATAATTTTGTCGACTCCCAAAATTATCTTCTTAGGTGATAAGCGGTTTTTGGATAATTAGCCGGAGCTCGGTTTCTCTCAAATTTCAATCAAATGGAAAAGACACCAAGAGTTATTAATTATCAATTTCTATCCATTAATTCGCTCTTGATGTCTTTCACTACAAAGCGCGTGTTAAATCGATTATACAATCTGTAAAACCTTAGAAATAATAATCATAACTATTACAAATGTAAGGGCACAGCGTTGTAAAAAATATTACAACCTTGCAGCATTTCGCCATAAGAATTTAAGGCCGCAACAACATTAACGCTGCTGTTGCGGCCTGTAAATCAATGAATTATTTTTGTGAAAACTTCTTGAAAAAGGCAATAACCTGAAAATTCTCTGTAATTTTGGTCAGTCAATCCAGGAAAATCCTGCCGGGATGGGCGGATAAATTTAGTGTTTTCAAGGAAAAAATGAACAAAACCCTAATAATTTTTTGCTTAGCCAGGGATTTGGATTACATCGTGTCCATATCATTTTCGATGATATAGGCATTGATCTCTGCCCGGTGTTGATCGATGATTTCAGGTGTTGCTTGGGTTGGAGAAGTAATGATACCTAATGCCAATAAGGCTGCTACGAATAATTCTATCATGTCAAAAGTTTTTGAGTGAAAAATTAAATATTGAATAATTTCATATATGGACATCAAATGAAATACATGACAGGGAAAGAGGAGTCGGGCAGGATTGAGGGGGCAGACTTGTTTTGAAGCTAAAGTTGTAACAGGTTAGTATTTCCCAAATTCTTTACAAGTTTATTGCCACTTTTTTCTGGTGGCATTTTTTATACTTCAAACCATTTTTTTGCGATGGAGACACTTAAGGAGATCATCAATATTATTACAAGAGACAGGATAAAAAACATTGAGATCGTAGGGAGTAAACCAACCGGCCACAACAAGATTGAAGCGCTCTATCAAGGTATCCATAGCGGAAAATTCAAGACAGATGCTGAGGCTGCAGCGTATTTCTATGGAGAAAATGCCGCAGATGACCCCAATTATAAAAAATTGAAAAAGCGGCTTCACAGACGCTTGGTCAACACAATTTTTTTTATTGACACCAACCAGCCAGCTTATGATGAGATACAGAAAGCCTATTACAATTGCAATAAAGACTGGGCTGCTGTAAAAATTATGTTGGGCAAGGGAGGTCGGCGAGCTGCGATCCCCATTGCATTGGGAGTTGTAAAAAAAGCGGTAAAATTTGAATTCAGCGATCTCGCACTGGATATTTCCAGGATATTGAGAAACCACTATGCCGCTATCGACGGAGACCGCAGCAAATACGAATTATACAACAGTTATGTGAAAAAGTATTGCGAACTGTTGAATGCTGAATTATTGGCCGAAGAGTATTATCAAAGCTTAGTCAACATTTATTCATCTTCAAAGAAAGCAACCCGGGAAACGGAAGCCATTGCGATTGAATACACCAAAGAATTAAAGCAGATCACCAAAAAGCTCAGCTCATATCGCCTCAACATGTATTCATTCATGACTTTTGTATTGCGGTACCAGATGGTCAACGATTACAAAAACATGATCCGGGAATGTGAAAAAGCGTTACAAAATTTTGAATCCAATAAAGCCCAGGCTTCCAAATCGGCTATTTATAATTTTTTATACAAAATGCTGGCTTGTTATATACAACTCAAGGAATTTGAGCAGGGAGAGAAGGTAGCCAACCGCTGTCTGGGGCTGCTTCGCGAAGGAGAAGCCAATTGGTTCAATACCTTAGAGCAATATTTGCTGCTTTCTTTTCACACCGATAATTTACACCGGGCTTTCAACATATATTGCCGGGCGAAGGAGAACAAAGGCTTTAAAAATCTATACACCAGCGCCACAGAAAACTGGCGGGTATTCGAAGCTTACATCCAATATTTTATTTTGATCGGTGCTATCCGGCTTTCGCCATCAGAAGAACAAATGATGAAAAAATTTGGGCTTAAAAAGTTTCTGAACGATGTCCCTGTGCATTCAAAAGACAAAAAACGCAGGAATATTCCCATCCTGATCATTCACGTACTTTTTCTGCTGCAAAACAAATCTTATGACTTGGTGATGTCCCGGCTTGAATCTTTGAATTTGTATAGCCACCGGTATTTGTTAAAGGACGATACTTTCCGAAGCAATTGTTTTATTAAAATGCTGATGCAACTCCCAAAAGCTAATTTCAACCGGATCGCTTTGAAAAGGAAGGCTGAAAAATATTACATAAAATTAAAACAAAACCCTTCAAATTTATCGATGCAAGCCAGTGAAATCGAGATCATGCCTTACGAGATCCTTTGGGATTACGTTTTAAACTCACTCGATAGCAAGGGGTTTTACAAGTAACTGGTCCAGGGAATTGCAGTTCGACCCGACATGTTTCATTTCAAGGTGCGAAACCTTTTCATCCTGCATCCTTTCCCAAAATCAACCTCCGGAGATAAACCGCATGATTTCAGCGCAGATCAGCGCCCCGTAAGTTCCCATTGCATATCCGAGCACTGCAAGCAGCACCCCGACCGGCGCCAATGATGTACTGAATGCCGATGCGACGATAGGAGCGGAAGCAGCGCCGCCGACATTGGCCTGGCTGCCCACCGCTACGAAAAAGAAAGGCGCTTTTATCAGCTTTGCAGTTATAAGCAAAATGGTAACATGAATGGCCATCCAAATAATGCCTATGGCAAACAAACCAAGATTTTTATACACCTCGCCAAGATTCATTTTCATGCCGATAGTGGTCACGAGGATATAAATAAAAATCGATCCCCAGGTAGAAGCGCCTACCCCTTCGAGTTTTCGCGCACGGGTGAATGATAATCCCAACCCGATAGTGGTTGAAAATACGATCAGCCAGAAAAACTGTGAGGTGAGTGAATGCAACTTTAAGGCGCTCAAAGTTTCCTGGAAACCATTCATCAACGGAGTCAAAATATCTGCTCCGAAATGAGATACTCCAACTCCGCCGAATGCTACCGCCAGCAAAATGAACAAGGTAGTAGCCGTCGGCATCTGCGCGATACTTTCGCGGTAATCTGCCACGCGCTTTTTCAAATCCTCGATGGCCGAGCTATCCGCTTTCAGCCATTTATCCATCCGCCCGGAAATACTGGCGCCATACAATAGAAATCCCATCCAGATATTTGCTACCACCACATCGACAATGATCATCGCCGGAAATATGGGTTTGTCCTGTACTTCGTAAATGATGGCCATAGCATTTTGATTGGCGCCGCCTCCGATCCAGCTTCCCGCTACCGTCGAAAGCCCGCGCCACAGATCATCCTTCGAAGCCACAATGATGTCCGGAAAAAAATTCAACACCACCAGCAGCGCTATCGGACCACCGATCACAATACCGATCGTGGCTGCAAAAAACATGATCAATGCCTTCGGGCCTAAACTTATTATTCCTTTGAAATCAATACCCAAACACAACAAGATCAAACTGGCCGGCAACAAATATTGTGAAGCGACAGAATACAATTTGGAACTCTTTACAAAATCTTTGGTATCCGGAATGTTGTTGTCACTTATCCATTGTTTTATTTCAGAATACGATGCTCCTTCCGGAATGGTAAAGCCCAATCCCTGGACGTGTGCGATCAGGGCATCGTCGTACCAGTAAGGGGCGATGAGGCCAAGCGGCCAATGCAAAAGAGCCGGCAAAAAATAACAAAGCAATAATGGCGGAACAAAGCGATAAAACTTTTTCCAGCTAGGAGTTTCAAGACTTGAGGTGTAGAAAACTGCGGCCAGGATAGCCAGCAAAAATGCCAGCACAACCGCGTCGTTGGTAAAAATTGGTCCCATTTCTTACGTTTTGGTTTACCGCTAAAGATAGTATTTTATCGTAAATTTGCAGCCTTGTAAAAACCAAAGCCATTTTATCAGAAAGCATGGGCTATAATTTAAACTTTCAAAGCAATAAAGCTTTTTATTGAAAATGAATCAAAAAGGAATTATCAGAGTGGTTATGATCGTGGCGGTGATCCTGCTCAATATCGGATGTGACCAGACCACCAAACAAATAGCCCAAAACAAACTCGGCCCGCACCAGATGCACAACTATTTTTTCGATACCTTCCGGTTGGTTTATGCCGAAAACGAAGGGGCTTTTCTGAGCATCGGAGCTGAATTGGATGGCCATTGGCACTTATTCCTTTTAAAGATACTTCCGGTGATTATGCTATGCCTGCTTTTGTTGTACACCATTTTTTCCAAAAGCATCAATATTTATCAAACCATCGCGCTAAGCTTTATCCTCGGCGGCGGCATCAGCAATATCATCGACCGGCTGACATACGGAAAAGTGATCGACTTTATGAACATGGGCATCGGCAACCTGCGGACAGGCATTTTCAATTTCGCCGACCTTTCCATTATGCTGGGCATCGCCATTTTTTTACTGGCTAATTATTTTGTCAAAGAACCTGTGGAGAAGAAATAAGCATTTATTATTTTTCGGGGTTAGATTTTTTTGAAAATTTGCTTTTGCGAAAGATGTTCCTTTATAATATCTAAACAAGCTCTTAACCGGCATTTCAAATGTCTTGCTTTTGGTAGTTTTACAGCTTTGAGTCGCTTTTTATTTCAAAATCACCGAACATGAAACGAATTATCACCCTACTGCTTATCTTGACCCCGATGCTGCCCGCGATGGCGCAACAATCTTACAATGTTTCTTTTACTCACGAGGGAAAAACCGTTTTCGGGACATTTACTGTGCCCAACGCCAGCGGCCAGTTTCCAACGATCATCATCAACCCAGGCACCGGAGCCAATGACAGAGACGGAACCCTGACCCTGCTCGGCGGGAATTCTGCCTGCCTGTATCCGGGGCTTGTAGGCACTACGCTTCGGCCATACAAACAATTATCCGACGCTTTGGTCAATGCAGGCTATGCCGTTTTGCGATACGACAAGCTGGAATATACTTACACTGCACCGGGATCGCTTGACCCTATCACTTTCAGGAAACTTTGGCTCCCGGTCGAGAGCGCGATTGATTATGTAAAAACGAGAAATGACGTTGACACGAGCAACATCGTCCTGATCGGCCATAGCGAAGGCTCCTCCATCATTCCGTATATCGCCAAAAACCGCAACGACATCAAAGCGCTGGTATCCATCGCAGGGCCGCGGACACCACTGGATTCATTGCTCGCCTATCAATTTGTTTATATCGCAACCACCTGCAACGGCAATATCCCGCAGGCAGAAGCGCAAGCCGCTCAGGTGTTAAGCTATTTCAACACCATCAGAACGAATCAATGGAATGCCGGAACGCCCGACTTTGCAGGAGTATCGGCCAGCACCTGGTACGACTATATTCTCGCCGTCGATTCGGTGGCCATAAATTACAACTTTTGTAACCTTCCCACACTTTTTACAGGCTTGGGCGATGATTTCAATGTTCCGCCTTCGGAACTTACGCGTTTTCAAGATGAAGTCTCCATCACAAACGACTTTTGGAGCATTTCCAATTTGAATCATTTTATGACCACCAGCGATAATCCGGACGTTTCAAAAACACTGACGGACACTATTATCTATTGGCTCAGCCAGCATATTATGACTTCAGGGGGTTCCGATCCGACATTTGAAAATATTGTTTTCGAGGTTTTCCCCAATCCATTCACCGACGAGTTTTCCGTTTCAATTCATAATCTTCAAATTAAAAACCTGGAGATTTCGATCAGCGATATCACAGGGAGGGAACTGATCAGAAGGCAGGCAGGATCAGCAGACGGATTTTTCACTCAAAGATTTAATATGGCGCTTTTCCCCGACGGTGCGTATGTGCTCAGCATTATCGCAGATGGGCAGCAGGTGACGAAGAAAATCATTAAAAAGTAAAAGTCAATTTCATAAACAAAATCTGTGTACAGGACAAAACTTAAAAAATGCAATTTGATACACAAAAATTGTTTAAAAATAAAAACCATACTTTAGTGGACTATGTGTCTAAGTGGTGGAAAAATAAAAACCACAAAGGCACTGAGATCACTCAGAAACACAAAGAAATCTTTTAAAAAATAAGCTTTGTCCCGTACTTAGAAACAAAATACAAAAGCATGAAAAAATCCCTCCTTTTTGCCCTGGCAGTTTTTGCATTCCAACCTTTATTTGCTCAAAACATTTCAATAGGTGCAGAGCTTGGAATGATCTCATCCATTAACACGGCGTATCGTGTCACCGAGATTGAAAACAGAAGAAATACCTACTATAACGGTTTGAACCTGAACTACAATTTTAACAACAAATTGTCAATGACCACCGGGCTTCATTATTTGCGCCAGGGGTATCAACACGAGACCTGTTATCTTTTTGGAGAAGGAGTGAGAAACCGGTTGGTCGGCAAACTGGATTATCTGATGGTTCCTCTGGCTGCAAACCTTCATCTGGGAAAGTCGCAACGCCTTATCGCCACTTTGGGGCTTTACGGCGCTTTTAATATCAAAGCTATTCAGGATGTCCCTGATCCCATAGGCGGTTGTAAAATTGGTTATGTAGAAAACTTATCGCACATCACGGCAAGTTTTATGATGGGCGGAATTGCCGGCCTCGGCTATAAGATATTTGCAAGCGACAGACTTGAGATGACCGTAATGGCGAGGTACCTCCAGGGCTTAAGCAATGTTAATAAAAACCATCCCCATTATAGTTTCAAAAGAAGCAGTGCAGCGTCAATTACTTTGGCAGTAAATTATAGATTATTTGTTTGCGGGAGACCCATATCGCCTCCCGCAAACAAATGAAATTAACTTACCGGGGGAATAGCCGCCGGTACTACGTTTTTAACAGGAGGGATAGATTGCAAATAAGCCCAGATCGCTGCTATGTCATCATTCTTCAGCTTTCTTAAATTTTCCCAGGGCATTGGTGGCAATAGCGTCCTTCCGTTTTCCATGCCTTTGAATTTGCCTTCGCGCAAAGCTCTTTCAAAGTTTTCGATCGTCCAGTTACCCAGTCCGGTTTCGTCAGGTGTCAGGTTGCCCGCAAAGGAAGTCCCCCAAGGGCCAACCCACCCGGTTAAACCCATGTTGCACATCGCATAGTTTTGCAACACTTTGGGGTCATCAATTTTTGCAAGCTGTTCTTCAGCCGGGTGTCCGGAAAGCATGCGGTTTGGATCCGGCACAGGCCCGTGGTCAGTCATAATTTTCGGTGAATGGCAGTCGTGGCAGCCCATGACATCAACAAGGTACTTTCCATATTCCAATTGTTGTTCGTGGGTCATTTTCTGGTTCGGAGTACCTTCAGGAGTTTCAGAAGGGTTGTTTGAGGCAGGGGCTTCTTCCATGCAGTTGGTCAATATGGTACCAATAAGGAAGAAGCTCAAAACAATGAGCGCTGATTTCATAATTTGAATGGTTTTTGAAGTTGTGATTAAAAATTAATCACCAAATCTACGATGTCTCCATCAAATTATTTATAGTCGGATAGGAAAAAAAAAATCGCCCATTTTATATACTTGTTCACGGATAAACCCGCCCGCCTGACGTCGGTCGGGCAGGCCCGCCCCGACTTGTCGGGGTCTATGCGGTGTCGTGTATAACAGGATTTGTTCGATCCAATAGATTTGCCTTTCGGCAAAAAAAAGTGTTTTCAGGTGAGGAAGAATTAGGCTTTATGGAGTGATGAAAGCTTCAGATCAGCATACGAACCCGTCGCATCTACGAAAAAACCTTTCAAATCGGTTCCCTCAATTTCAACGACAAATACCAGGGAGGTATAATCCGGGTCGCTGGTTTCCTCAAGCTTGATCGTTTGGATAATATTAATGGCTTTGGCAGGAAAGTATCGGGATGATTCTGAGTGGCGGACGCCACCATTGTCGATGTGGAATTCTTCGGTATAGCCTTTTTGTTCCAGCCAGTCGAAAACTTCCATGAGTGAATTGAAATTGAAGCGTTGCATAATCTGTTGAATTTGGTTTCCACTTGAGTTGCGGCAAAATACCTGCACAGTTGCAACATTGAAAACGGCAAGCGTGTTCAGGGTTTTTCTTCCTTTTTTAAAGAAACCATCGAAGCGATCACTCCTGTGGCCAGCGCTACCACAACTACGGAGAGCGAAACCCATTCGTCGAGATCAACATGATGACCCAAAAGCATTTTCACACCAACAAAAAACAGGATAAACACCAGCGCGGGTTTCAGGTAACGGAATTTTGCGATCATCGACGCCAATACAAAGTACATCGACCGCAATCCCAGAATCGCAAAAATATTGGAAGTGAATATCAGGAACGGATCGGTGGTGATGGCAAAGATGGCTGGGATGCTGTCGAAAGCGAACATAATATCCGTAGTTTCTACCACCATCAAGGCAACGAACAGCGGCGTGGCCGCCCTGACATTCATCCTGCGGATGAAAAAATGTTCTTCATGGATGTGGTGGGTAACGGGAAAAAAACGGCGGATCAATTTGATCGTTCGATTGTGTTTCAGATCGATGGGAGCATCGCCGCTTTTCATCAGTTTGAAGGCGGAATAAAGCAACAGAACGCCGAAAACATAAATGATCCAGGAAAATTTATTGATCAAAATTACTCCGGCGCCGATCATCAATCCTCTGAAAACGATCGCACCCAAAATTCCCCAAAACAAAACCCTGTGCTGGTATTGCGGCGGAATCCGGAAATAGCCGAAAATAATGGCGATCACAAAAATATTATCCATGCTCAACGACTGCTCGACGAGGTAGCCGGTGACGTATTTCAACATGGCTGTCTTGCCTGTCAAATTGCCCGGATTTGCAACCCAGCCATTGTTATAGGCATAATATACAAATACACTGAACAACAAAGACAAAGACACCCATCCCGTCGTCCATCCCAAAGCTTCTTTGTAACTGGGCACATGGGCCTTCCTGTTCAACAAACCCAGATCCAGGGCTAGCAGCCCGATTATCAACACGCCAAAAGCTATCCAGATCAGCATATTTTTTTTACGATTTTAAACCAGTTGCTCTAAAACCAAAAATACTGGCAATAGTTTTTCTATACACCCAAAATGATATTTCCGTATAGTTCAAAACATTGCAACAACACAGAGGGAATCCCGTCAATTCCGCTCCCCGCCTTCCGGGCCATAAAAAACAACCCAGGTAGCAAAATCTTCTGAAAATTTTTCAAACCGATGTTCAGCACCAGCCGGAACAAAAAACACCTCGCCGGCTTCGAAAGGTCGCCTTTCTCCGCAATTCATAAAAACGCCGGTTCCGGAAATAATGAAGTACAACTCATCCCGGCTGTGAGGCGTTTGCAGGTCTTCATTTTGAGGAGCGTAATACTCCACCAGCATGCTCCCATGTTCCAGCATTTTTACAAAACGTTTTTGCGTTTCTTTTTCGAGCGATGCTTTCGCCGTATCGAGGCTCACCTGCCAGGCTGGGGCATCCATAGTTTCCAACGAACCGAAAATTTGTCGGAAATGATGCTCTATATGCTCCAAATAATCGATGATCCAGCCATGCAGATCAATGATATGGCGCTGCTGCGGGGCCAACACTTCCAGCTTCAGTTCTTCGGGAGAATAGCTCTGCCAGACTTTCAGGATCTGGCGGTTGAGCGTAGTCCAAAGATTGAGTAAATGACTAAGCTCTGCGTGCTGATAATCATTTGCCCTGACGAGGTCATCCTGCGGATAAGGCACGATCTCAAAGGGTTGCGGAGCAAATCGGATTTTGGTAAACCGCTCCAAATTGTAAATAGCGGAATCGATCAGGTGACCTAAAATTTCCTGTTTCGACCATTTTGCCGGATTCGGCTTGTGGAGCAATTTCGCCGCAGGGATGGATTTGAGATGGTAAGGAAAAAGCGCCGTGTATTTCAAGAGTTTTTTGATGCTGCTTTCCATTTTCTTATCATTTAAACTAAATTGAAAATCGCCGGATTTTCAATCGCTCAAAGGTATCTTTCTTTTATGATATTCAAATGATGAATTTCATGTCCGGCGATGACAAAGCCCAAAGCTCTTGGTGTAAAAGGGCTGCCGTTCGCAGTACCCAACCTGTCTAACATTTCATTGTTAAAATTTCTGAACAATTCGAGGGTGGCATTCCGAACTGCATTGAACTCCCTGAGAATAGATTCAGGGCTGCGGTTTTCAGCATCCGTGAAGGGTGTGTAATCATCCTGTTCAAATCCCGGTAAGGGGGTCTTGTCATTCCGGGCGAATCGCAAGGCGCGGTAAGCCATCACCCGCTCCGTATCGATCACGTGCAACCAGACTTCCTTGACGCTCCATTTGCCATCGGCGTATCGGTAGTTCCATTGCGCATCATCAAGCGTTTTTAAAAAAGCAGTGGTTTGGATAGTCGAATTTTCCAACATTTCCAAAAAATTGTCATTCGGAACCAATTGGATATATTTCCTGAAATATTCGTTTGATTCCTTTTCTCCGGGTCTTTTTGAGGTGGTAATCATTGTTTATGGTTTTTAATTGTTGAAAATACGCTTAACTTGTGGTTCGAGGTTCATGGTTTGTGGTTCATAGTTCCTTTTTTTAACTACGAACTACAAACCATAAACTACAAGCCATGAACCTTTTCATCCTTCAATCCTGATCCCCATATTTTTCATCAGCAAGGTGGCATTGAAGCTACGACTTATTCCTTTTTTTATTTTATAGTCAAAAAACAGCTCATCATTTTTAACCTGCACTTCGATGCAAAGGTTTTCGACCGAACCGTTAGCTTCGGCTTCCAGCGCTCCGAGTTCGAGATCGTGGGTGGCGATGATGCCCGCGCCTTTGCTTTTTATCAGTTGGCGGATCAGCGCTTTGGACCCCGTATGCCGGTCGGTGGAGTTGGTTCCTTTCAGGATTTCATCGAGCAAGAAAAAAATGTCATTTTCACCGGCTTGTTTATTTTCCACTGCTTCGATGATAAACTTCAGGCGTTTCAATTCGGCGTAAAACGACGAAGTACTCTCGTGCAAAGCATCCTGCGTCCGCATGCTGGTATAGACATCGAGCATTGGCAGCATCAGCTTTTTGGCACAAACCGGCGCTCCGCTCATTGCCATGACGATGTTCAATCCAACGGTTCTAAGGAAAGTGCTTTTTCCCGCCATATTGGAACCGGTAACCAGTTTGATGTGCCCCTCGGTCGGCATGTCCAGGTCATTCGGAACGCGTGTGTCCTCTGGGATCAAGGGATGGCCGATAGCAGTGCCGGTCAAATACGGTTGTTCCGTAATTTCGGCGAAAACCCAATCCGGGTTGTTGAAATGCAAGGTGGCAAAACTGATCAGCGCCTCAAATTCCTGCAAAGCATCGAACCATTTCGGCAAACAACCTTTTTGTAGCGCTTTCCATTTCTCCAGGCTGCGTACCCAGTGAAGATCCCAGAGGCTGAAAATATTCAGGAAGATCGCAAAGGCATTATAACGCACATTGAGTTGGCGGATGATGTACGACAACCGGCGGATGCTCGTGGATGCGGTTATCTCATTATTTAAAAATGCTTTTTTTAGGGTTGCAAGTTTTTCAGAATGAAAATCGGCTTTTTCAATGTGGTGGATCAGATCAGCATAAAAAGCGAGGATGTTCTCCGCATTGGTGGTCTGGATATGCGTTTTGTTGACTCGGTTCAGCGTTCGTTTTAAAATATAAGCCGGCGGGATCAAAAATAATAAGATCAGTTGCCAGGGGAAATAAAAAACGATCAGCAGGATTCCGGTCAGCATCCAAAGCGGTGCGAAGTAAATTGCGGCAGTCAGCCAGCGGTTTCCATAAACAAAAGGGGTTTTTGTCAGCCAGCTTTTCAACACCCGCACATGCCGGAAATCGTCATCGGTTGACATGCCCAAAGCCTGAAAATCCTGCCGCCAGTCGCACATGGGATTCAACTCCGCGATGGCCTCGTTGCGCAATTTAATTTCCCGGGGCGAGGCGGTGCGACTCAGAAACCCAGCCAGGGCGTGCTTGCCGATAGTCGTTGAGGTGCGATTGCAATATTGAAAAAAGGAAAACGCGCCGAAGATGTCCAAATCAACGGAGTAAGGATGCTCGATGTCGATAAATTCTTTTCCATCATCAAAAACGGATATGTCGCCGTTCAGGGCAACCTGTTCATTTTTATTGACGACCGACAAAAATTCAAAATGTATTTGCTGTTTTTGTATGTTGAAATGCCAAAAAACAAAACGTGCAAAGCTCATCAAAAAAACAACCGTGTAAAGTATGCTGATCCACCAGGTGAAGGTTGAAACGATATAGATGAACAAAGCCAGGCCGGTTACAAACATAAGCAACCGGATTACGGAAAACCTGTTATATTTTGTTTTTAATGCCTCTGCTTTTTGATCGAAACCGGACACCCTGGCAGCATAAAAATCGTGTAAACTCATATTCTTTTGCTTGAAACCCTAAAATTACAATTCCCCAACGGAAAGCAATCTATACTGCTACCGTTAAGTTGAACGTATCGCCTCAACTTGCTGTTGCTGCATCCCGTTTTCCGCAGAAAGCGGGATTTAGTTTGAGAAAATATTCTCCGGTTCAATCCATACTTCAGAAATGCTTCCAGCCCTGGGCCTTGATGTCGTGGATATTGCCGCCTTTGGTATGCAGTTTTATCCCCTCCGAAGCTTCCGTGATCTCTCCCATGATGTAAATGTCAGGAAGGTATTTCACCTTATCAATATCTTTTGGATCGATCGTAAACAATAGTTCATAATCTTCTCCGCCGCTGAGCGCACAGGTTACGGGGTCTAACTTGAATTTAATGGCAAGGAGTTGGGCATCTGGATGGATGGGCACGCCGGATTCCTCGATAAAAGCTCCCACACCGGACTGTTTGCAGATGTGGAATATCTCCGAAGCCAGTCCGTCGGAAATATCGATCATGGCAGTAGGTACGAGGTTTTGTTTTGCAAAAAGCTCGATCATGTCATTCCTGGCTTCGGGTTTAAGTTGTCGTCCCACGAGGTAAGCCTGGTTTTCAAGGTCTGGTTTGATCCCCGGATTGGAGAGGTAGATTTGTTTTTCCCGTTCAAGTATTTGCAAACCCAAATATGCGGCACCCAGGTTTCCGGTAACACAGATCAGGTCTCCAACCTTTGCCGTGTTGCGGTAAGTGATCTTATCTTTTTCCCCCTGGCCGATCGCTGTGACGCTGATCGTGATGCCTTTTTGCGAAGAGGTAGTATCTCCACCAACCACATCAACCCGGTAATATTCGCAGGCAGCGTAAATACCGCTGTACAACTCATCCAAAGCCTCCACGGAAAAGCGGTTGG
>CAZKDA010000039.1:12998-27559 GCA_964551455.1 uncultured Saprospiraceae bacterium | reverse complement strand
GATTTCATCGTCCCGCTTTTTCGAGAAAAAGCGGGATTCGCTCCGATGTGGTGTTTTGGTATTAGTGTATTGGTTTTACCGTTTACCGCCTGCCCTCCCGCTAATGAAGCGGGATCGGGGTTTACTGTTTACTTTTCATATCGGGATATAAAGCTCGACGCGCGTACCGGCGGGCCGCCCCTGGTTGTCTTTCAAATCGAAGATTTCAACGGAAGTTTTCGAATCGAACATCTTGTTGATGATCTGTATCCTGTCCTGTGTGATGCGCATTCCCATAGATTTTTTTCTTCCGGCGTATTTTTTCGAGCGAAACTCCAGCGCTTTTTCCCTGCCGATACCATTGTCTTCGACGATGCATTTCAGGGAGCCGTTTTGCCGGTTTAGCTTTAGCTCGACTTTGCCTTTTTCGCCGTCGGTTTTGTGCATCAGTCCATGCCAGATGGCATTTTCTATATAAGGCTGGATCAGCATGGGCGGCACGTCGATCGATTCGACATCCAGCTCTTCTCCAACTTTGATCTCATAATCAAATTTATCCTTAAACCGCAGGCTTTCCATGTTCAGATAAAGGTCAAGCGCTTCGATCTCATCTTTCAGGTTGACGTAATTTGATCGCGAGTTTTGCAGGATCAACCGGATCAGCCTTGCAAATTTGTTGAGGTATTCGGACGCCTTTTTGGTTTCATTTTTAATAATATAACTGTCGATCGAGTTGAGGCAATTGAACAGGAAATGCGGGTTCATTTGCGCCCGAAGCGCATTCATTTCGACATTGGCCAGTTGCTTTTCAAACTCGGATTTGAGCTTTGCTTCATTCCTGACCTGCAATATCCGGTAGCGATACATGGAATACCCGAAATACAACACCAGCAAAAGCACAGCAATCCTGAACCACCAGGTGTTCCACCAACTGGTTGTGATGATCACGGAAAGCTCGTAAGTCCTGGCATTCCAAACCCCTTCGTTGTTGGCGGCCTGCAACTGGAAAATGTAATTTCCGGCAGGTACATTGGTATAATTCGCAAACCGCCGTTCTTTGGCATCTATCCAGTCATTATTGAAATTGGAAAGCCGGTATCGGAATTTATTGTATTCCGGCAGCGTAAAACTCAGCGCTGAAAAATCAAAGGAAAAGGAATTTTCCCAGTATTCCAGGTTCAGCGATTTCCGCATAATAGCAGTCGTGTCGCTTTTATAATTTTCATCATGCACCTGGATGTTGGAAACATAAGGCTTTGGCAGCTCTTTGTTCTCCTCCAATTTGTCCGGATTTATCAAAACGATCGCGCCTCTTAACCCAATAACCAGTTCCCCGGATGGTAAAAATTCAAAGGCATAAAATTCATTATCGGGCATACCATATTTATAGCTGTGGAGGGTAGTTTCCAAAAGCGCGACATCCATTTTTATGAGATTGTCGTTGCCCAATAGCCAGATATCTCCGTTCGGATCGGTCGCTACGCCATCGATCCAAACTAATGTAGAGTCGAATTTTGTGAGATTGATCTTTTGGACGATCCCTTTTTCGGGGTTGAAGCTTTCAGCGTAACCAACATAACCATGCATTCCTGCAATCCAGACTTTGCCGTAACGATCTTCGGCAAAGCCTTTTGAATTATAAAAAGTATTGTCTTTGTTGATTGCACTGAGGTGATTTACGATGGTGTCCCGGTCAGCAATAAAGACGCTGATACCCTGGTTGCGATTGATCCAGATATTGTTGTTGCTGTCTTCAAAGAGGTATTCAATAGTCGTTGCGGAATGGTCAATCTGGTCGGCTTCCAGCTCTGCTTTGAAATTATAGGCCTGGTTGGTTTTCGGGTTCCAGCGGATGAGGCCGTCGCGCCAGGTTCCGATCCAGAGTTGTCCTTTGGAATCCCACAGTATGCTCCTGATGGATTTGTATTCAAGTTCCGGTTTAAAAGGGAAATCGCCAACTTTTTCACGAGTCGGATCGTAGGAAAAAAGGCCATTGATATGGTTGATGGTAAAATCGTCGAAAGGACTTTTTACGATCTGCCTGCCGGTCATTCCGCTTTCATCGGGGCTTAGGTATTTTTGTGGTACGAGCGTCCTCGTCCAGTTCCTCGATTGTGGATGATAATGAAACAAAGCGATGGTATTTTGGGGGCAAACCGTGATCGTCTTGTCGGAGGAGTGATAAACGACATCACGCGCAAAACCCCACAGGTCGTCATTCAGATGGGCATACGACCGGATTGCAAACTGCTGAAGTACGGGGTCATAAAAATAAACCCCATTATGAGTAATGACCCAAAAACGGCCCTCTTTATCGATATAATGAGCGCCGTAATATTTGTTCTCATTATTAACATTTTTGATGAGAAAGGTGATTTCCCGGGTTTGGGTATTATAACATTCCAGGCCGGCGCCCGATGTTATCCATATCTCGGTTTCGCTCTTCCTGGTAAATTTCCCCACACTGACAAATGCTGATGGTGTTCCATTTACCGGCAATTGGGTCAATGTTTTATTTTGAGGATCAAAGACTTTTACACCGCTGCCCCAGCTTCCGGCATAGAGCAGGCCGTCGTCATGGGCATAAATTCCTCTGAACACATTTAGTTTTGTTTCAAAGTCCTTGTTTTTCTGAGGGAAATAATACCACTCCAGCGATCCTGAATAGCGGTTGAACTCCAGTAGTCCGGCCACTGTTCCAAACCATACGATCGAATCGTTTTTTGGGTTTTCACAAATACTGATAATGTCATTTACACCATTAGGATTGGGTAATTGTTCAGGTCCGTTTCCGGTGTATTTGAAAAATTCAAAATTGTCAGTTTGGACATTGTACCTGGAAAAGCCGTTTTCTCTGGTTCCGCACCAGATTTCCCCGAGTCTGTCTTTATAGATGGCGGAAATCTGAAGATGTCCTTTCGGCGCCGAAGCAAATCTGTTGCCGAGAGGATCAAAGATGTAGTTGGAAAATGTATCGGCGCAAATATCCAAAACCGATATTCCCACTCCCGTAGTCACCCAGATGCGATCTTTTTCCGCCAGGATATCATTGATGCGGTTGTATAATAATGAATTGGATTGCCGGCTGTTGTTTTGATACACTTTGACCTGGGAGCCGTCAAAGCGGCATAATCCTTCCTCCGTTCCGATCCATATAAAGCCATTTCCACACTGCTTGATCACCCGGATGTGATTAGAGGGAAGGCCTTCGTCTTTTGAAATGCGGGTGGCGTTGTTAAACTGGAACTGTGCCGACGCTTCAATACAAATCAACATGCACATTTGCCAGATCAACCAAACCGATATTTTTTCTTTTCCTATCATAAGACGAAAATCGGGAATGCCTTTTTAAAGTTAGTGTATATTTCTTTGTAATCATTGGCGTTTTTGAAAATATTCCGGTTTTTTCCATTCCGCTGTGAAGGTATTCTCAAAATCGCAATTTCGCTTCTTTAAAAGCCATTCTACAATAATAATATTCTTTCATTCAATTTTTCATTCCTTTTGATTCACTGGCATATTTGATTGAGCGGATCAACCCGGCAGATGAGTTCCATTATATGAGCGCTGGATTACCTGCCATCGACGGGCTTAACTCAAAAGAAAGTTGCAACCGCTCGGTTTAAGAACTACGTCAATCATCTATCATTTTTTGAACTATTCTTATGGTGTAAACTTGCAATGTCAAAATTGATAAACGCAAAATAATTTGTTACATCTAAATTCCTTTATTATGAAACGTTCTCTTTTTCTGCTCTATGGCATCGTAGCATATTTGCTCTTTTTCGGAACATTTCTGTATGCTATTTGCTTTGTAGCCAACATCATCGTGCCCAAAACCATTGACGGAATCCCCGAAGTAAGCCTGCTGCATGCGCTTTTGATCAATGGTGGTTTCCTGACATTATTTGCCGTGCAACACAGCACGATGGCACGCCCTGCTTTTAAAAGATGGTGGACGAAGTTCGTCCCCAAACCGATCGAGCGCAGCACTTACGTCCTGATCGCCAGTGTATGCCTGATGCTTCTTTTTTGGAACTGGGAGCCGATGGGCGGCGTCGTCTGGAAGGTTCAAAATGGTTTTTTGACCGGCGTCTTGTATGCATTGAGCGCATTAGGCTGGGCGACTGTTCTCGCGAGCACCATCCTGATCAATCATTTCGACCTTTTCGGTTTACGCCAGGTCTGGTTGTATTTCCGCAAAAAACCCTACACCAATTTGAAGTTTGGATTACCGCTATTTTACAAATATGTGCGCCACCCATTGTACCTGGGTTTTATCATCGCTTTTTGGGCAACCCCGACAATGACCGTTGCACACCTGGTTTTTGCAATCGCTTGCACAGGGTATATCCTCACGGGCATCCAATTTGAAGAACGCGATCTGATCACCCATTTTGGCGACAAATACCGCGCTTACAAAGCATCCGTACCCATGCTGATCCCTTTCCTGTCAAAGCGAAAGAAACTCAGCCAGGTTGAAATCCTTCAGGGAGAAAAGGCGAAATAAGCCCACACGAAATTTTGAACCCCGTGAATTGCCAAATGAATAAAGAAATTTTTGTGTTTTGCTTTCTGCGAACGAATTGAAAAATCAAGATAATTAAAGTAAATACCCCCATAAAACCACTGGTTCTCTTTACGAAGAGGATCACCCAAACAAGCCTCGGAATTGATTTTCCGATGGCTTGTTTTAATTAACTCAGGATAATTCTTTTATCCCGAGCTGCACAAACCGGACAATCCTAAAGTATTTACAAACACCTGAAAGAACAGACGGATTACTCATTTAAACCGGACAACCAATCAATTGATCATTTCAATCTAACTGATCCGGCTATTTTTGAATTATAAAAATGAAAGCCAAAACCCAAAGCCCCTGACACCTTTAAAAGTGAAAACCATGAAACCTCAAAATAATGAAACCAGCATATCGAAAGCCAATGACGAGGTTCAGCCACTCCATGCCGGAAAAGGACTGTTGAGGCTTGCGGAAAAGGCCGTATTGAAGGTACATCAAAAGATGGGGCTGGAAAAAAAGTTCTCGGAGGTTCAGTTTATTTACAAGGTCAAAAAAGTATTTTACATCGTATTTTACTGGACGCTTTTCAGCATTGCCCAGGATTGCTACGATCTCCTGGTGTTGGGCAATTATGCTGTTTTAAAAGTGGATATTTATATCGGACTATTCATCCTCACGAATACGTTCACGACATTGCTGGGTGGAATCATCGGCGGTTTTATCATCATATTTTATCTGGAAAGGCTTTGGCGTACAAGATCGGTCGGATACACATTGATCATGATGAGCTTGTTTTATACGCTGATCATTTTCGTTGCAGTAGGTATTGGATCGTTGATCTACCAAAGCTATGCCCAGGGGCTTGCTTTTTACCATCCGGAGGTTATCAGCGAAACGATGATCAATTTTGCGAATCCGAATTTTTTTAAAAATTACCTGACCTGGTGGCTGGTCGCTTTCGCTACAATAGTCTTGTTGCAGGTGAATGACAAATACGGCCCCGGTGTTTTGCTCGACCTGGTTTTCGGCAATTACCACAAGCCAAAATCCGAGGAAAGGATCTTTATGTTTTTGGATCTTCGCGCATCTACCAAAACCGCCGAGCACATGAGCGAAGAGGCTTATTTCAACTATATCCGCGACTTTTTCATGGACACCACTGATCCCATCCTGGAAACGAAAGGCGAAATTTACCAATACGTCGGCGATGAGATCGTGGTGAGCTGGAAAATGAAAAACGGGCTAGAACAGGCTAATGCCCTGCGTTGCTTTTTTTTCATACAACAGGCGATCGAAAGAAACAAAGCATGTTATCAAAATAAATACAATTATGTGCCCGGATTCAAAGCCGGATTCCATTTTGGTAAAGTGACCACCGGGGAGATCGGCATTGTCAAAAAAGACATCACTTTCACGGGCGATGTGCTGAACACGACTTCCAGAATACAGAGCAAATGCAATGAACTCGGTTTGGACTTGCTGATTTCCAACGACCTGCTGAGACTGATGCCGCTGGGCAACAACATGCAGAGAGAAAATGTCGGAGAAGTTTCACTGAAAGGCAAGGAATCAAAAATCGCTTTGAGTACTGTGAAAATGGTTTAGTGACAAGCTTAGGGATAGGTCGAAAATAAAGTAGTCGGGGGTCGGGGGGCGGGTGTCCGGTATCAGGTATCGGGTGTCAGGTGTCAGGTGTCGGGTGTCAGGTGTCGGGTGTCTGGTGTCTGGTGTCTGGTGTCTGGTGTCCCGACTTTGTCGGGATCTACGCTCCGCTTCGATCTGGTGTCTGGTGTCCCGACTTTGTCGGGATCTACGCTCCGCTTCGATCTGATGTCTGATGTCCCGACTTTGTCGTCCCGCTTTTTCTCCAAAAAGCGGGATTCGATCTGAAGTCTTAAAATGGCATTTTGAAAAAACCTAATCCGGTACTGCTTGTTCTGTTATTCGGAAATAGCGGGTATCGAAGAGAACGACCCAAATAGAATAGCATAACATCCTGTTTATAAAAAACCTTGTGAGCGCTTGGCCTGCAGGGTTTTTATTTTTATACCTTTGCTGCTGTGTCTTGGGTAGGGATCAAATTATTCCGAAGTTGTCGATAAATACGTCTTTTTGATCGAATTGAATAACATTAGCTGTAAATTGTAACCAATTTATTCGCGAATCAAAAACTAATTAAAAAATGATAATCATTATTCTCCTTGCTGTTGCAGCGCTACTGGCCCTTTACCTGGTAGGAATTTACAACAAGCTCGTCCGAAAACGCTCAATGGTGGAAGAAGGATGGAGCGGTATCGACGTCCAGTTAAAAAAACGATACGACCTCATCCCCAATCTCGTGGAAACTGTAAAAGGCTACGCCACCCATGAGAAAGAAACCCTCGAGCAAGTGATCACTGCCCGGAATAAAGCCATCCAGGCCGAAGGTGTGGAAGCACACAACCAGGCCGAACGGCAACTCAACAACGCCCTGGCTAATGTATTTGCTCTCGCAGAATCTTATCCTGACCTGAAAGCGAATCAGAATTTTTTACAACTCCAGGAAGAACTTTCTAAAATCGAAGGAGATATCGAAAAAGCGCGCCGATACTACAATGCCACCGTCAGGGAAAACAACGTCATGGTAGAATCTTTTCCCAACAGCATCATAGCCAACGCTTTTGGATTCTATACTTCCGAATTTTTTGTGCTCCAGGACGAAAGCGAGCGTGCAACTCCAAAAGTCCAGTTTTAAAAGGAGCTTGAAAATGCGGATCATCTTTTCGGTATTTGCCTTTTTATTTTTTGCGGGGTTACTTTCAGGCCAGTCTGAACGGATCACTCAGTTCGACGTCGTACTCGAAGTACACCCCAATCGCTCTGTAACCGTTACCGAAAACATCACAGTTTTTGCCAAAGGCGAAGTCATCAAGCGCGGGATCACCCGACGGCTGCCTACCCGCCGCGACATGAAAGGCAAATCGATGACCATGCGTTATAATATCCTGAAAGTTGAAAAAGACGGGAAAAAGGAATCCTATTTTACAGAATCTTCAAACGGTTACAAAATAATGTATCTCGGAGAGCGCGATAAGTTTTTAAGCCCTGGAGAATACACTTATACCATTCAATACAAAGTGCCCAACCAGGTTGGGATGTTTGAAAAGTACGACGAGATATACTGGAATGCCATTGGAACGGATGTGGATTTTAATATCGAAAAAGCAAGCTGCCGGGTTAAGTTGCCCGAAGGAGCTTCGCCTGAGCAAATTGCCGCTTACGTGGGAGGCTACGGAACTCAAGGGCAAGATTTTCAACTCGAATCGGAGGGGGCTGAACTGATCTTCAGCGCTACACGTGCCTTAAAACCAAAAGAAGGATTTACCGTTGCAGTGGGTTTTGAAAAAGGATTTGTAAAACCTCCCGGCATTTTCGAGCGATTCGGCACGGTCATCGTCATCATTTTAGGGTTTGCCTTTTTGCTGCCTTATTATGTTTACACCTGGTGGCGCTATGGCATCGACCCCCGCAAACCCACTCCATATCCCCTATTCGAATCACCCGAAGGCCTCTCTCCTGCTTCGGTCAGTTATATTTATAAAGAAAGACACCAAAGGAAAAGCTTTACCGCTTCCGTCATCAAATTGGCCGTAAAGGGATATTTGAAAATCGAAGAAACCGAAAAAAGTACCTTCTTCCTGTCTAGTAATTCTTATCGTTTAATCAGGATGAAATACCCCGACGACTCCCTGCCCATGGAGGAACAAAGCCTGATGAATGCCCTGTTTGCGAACGGAAGAAAAGTCGCTGAAATCGATGGTCAATACCACGCTTATGTTGAGCATGCTTTGAAAAACCACAAATACAGCCTAAAACACCTGCATCATAATTTCATTACCGAAGGCAACAATTCCAGGCTGCTGGTTATTCCGGTACTGGTGACATTAGCCGTCGGCGTTTTGGCTGTTGTGATCTTGTTGAACAGCACCCTTGCCGAGGGGGTCAATCTACTGGTCATGTTGTTGTTTTTCCCGATTGCGTTCTTAGGCATTATCATTTACAATTACCTGATCAAAAAGCCAACTATTGATAAGCTGGCGCTCCAGTCGCAGATCGAAGGTTTCAAAATGTACCTTGAAATGGCGGAAAAAGACCGGCTGCGCCTGTTGAATCCTCCTGAACGGACACCTGAAGTTTTTGAAACTGCATTGCCTTATGCCTTTGCATTGGGGGTTGAGCATCAATGGTCGGAACAATTCAAAAAAGTGCTGGACGATATGCAGTACCAGCCGCAATGGACCAATACACAACCTATTTATTTTGTCAATCATTTCGGCAGAGACTTTTCGAGATCGGTGATGAGTTCGGCTGTTGAGCCTCCGAAAGATGGCGGTGGCGGCGGATTCTCCGGAAGTGGCGGCGGCGGATTCTCTGGCGGTGGCGGCGGTGGCGGCGGCGTAGGTGGATGGTAATTAAGGCTAATGGGTTAAAAGTTCATTGCAACCTATAGCTCATAACTTTTAAAACACAAACAAACCGCTTCGTTTTGGGTTTGTATCGAAATACAATCATTGCCGTAACCGGTTTCTGGAATGAAAAAATTATCTTTGAACCTTTCGCAATTAAAATTTTAAACATGAAAAAATTATATCTTTTGTGCTGCCTTTTGATACCATTTACCTTTTTGACCGCCCAGGAAAAAGTTGATGAAGATATCAATACGCTGATCATCAAACACGGAATGGAAAACAGCCAGGTGATGGAAACCGCAAGCTGGATCACCGATGTGTATGGCCCGCGCCTCACCGGTTCACCTATGCTCGACAAAGCTACCGAATGGGCAAAAAACGAGCTCACCAAATGGGGTATGCAGAATGTTCACCTCGAAGAATGGGGGCCTTTTGGCCGGGGCTGGGAAATGGAACATTTTGAAATGCATGCAAACACGCCGGGATACTGGCCGGTCATCGCTTATCCGAAGGCCTGGTCGCCTGCTACAAATGGCCCCTTAAGTGGTGAAGTGATTTACCTTTATGCAAATGAAGAAGCAGACCTCGAACAATACAAAGGAAAACTCAAAGGAAAATTCGTATTGCTCGACACCATCCGCGACACCGAAGAGTGGTACGATCCGCCAGCCAGCCGCTACGACAGTGATAAGCTCCTGGAGATGGCCAATGCGGGAACTCCAACTCCCCGCCCACGCAGAAATTACAGAAATACAGGAGGATTTTCTTTTAATAAACAACTCTGGAAATTTTTGGAAGAAGAACAACCTATCGCCATTTTAGACAGAAGTTATAAAGGCGACCTGGGGACTGTTTTTGTATCCAATGCCAGAACCAGTGAAGGAAGCCCTTACGACAAAGACGCCAAAGTATTACTCCAGGCTACCCTTTCAGTTGAACATTACAACCGATTACTGCGACAAATGTACAAAGGTGTTTCTCCCAAACTGACCATCAATCTCAAGGCACGTTACACCAACCCGGATGAAATGGAACACAACATCATTGCTGAAATTCCCGGCACTGATCTCAAAGACGAGGTGGTGATCTTCGGCGCTCATTTCGATTCCTGGCATGCCGCAACCGGAGCGACCGACAATGGCGCCGGCTCTTCAGTCATGATGGAAGTTGCACGTATTTTATTGGAAACCATAAAAGAAAGTGGTGTTCAACCCCGCCGTACGCTCCGCCTCTGTCTGTGGACTGGTGAAGAGCAAGGGCTGAAAGGTTCAAGAGCTTATGTCGGCAATCATTATGCGGAATTTCCTCCCGACAGCTATACGCCGCAGTCCTTGCGCCCGGCACAGGAAAAGGTTTCGGCCTATTACAACCTGGACAACGGAACCGGAAAGATCAGGGGAATTTATTTGCAAGGAAACAATGAGGTTGGTTCTATTTTCAGAACATGGTTTGAACCTTTCAAAGAATACGATGCAGGCACGATCACCCTGGGAAATACAGGAGGAACCGACCACCTTGCCTTCGATGCCGTAGGTATTCCCGGTTTTCAATTTATCCAGGATCCCATCGCCTACTTCAACAGAACCCACCACTCCAATATGGACAACTGGGATCACCTGGAAGGAGAGGATCTGGCACAAGCCGCCACGATCATCGCTTCATTTGTATGGCATACATCTCAAAGGGATGAAAAAATGCCGCGAAAACCCATCGATACTAAAGTGGAGCAGGAAGCGAGACAGTAGGGTTTTTTAGCGCTTTTCGCTAAAATAAAAAAGCTTCTCAGATTACCTGGGAAGCTTTTTTTGTTGAGTATGTTGAAATTTCCACGATTGATCGAAAGCCGCGAAACCGGTATCATACTATGGCAATTCAAATCCTTGTCAACAAAAAAAAGCCCTGATTACTCAGAGCTTTTCTATAAAAATAATGATAATTTACCGGGCAACGAGTACCCTTAATTATTAGTATCTTTTGTTGTAACCGCCGCCTCTGTTTTCACGAGGTTCGGCTAGTTTTACGACAATCGTCCGGCCGTCAAATTCTTGGTCATTCAGACCGCCAATCGCAGATTTGCCCTCCTCATCGTTGGGCATTTCAACAAATCCAAAACCTTTTGATTTCGATGTAAATTTGTCTGTAATGATCTTTACAGAATCCACCTCACCATACGCCTCGAATGCACTTTGCAAATCCGACTCTTGTGTGTCGAAATTTAATTTAGCAACAAAAATATTCATAAAAAAAATTTAATTTCCGTGTAAACACGGAATAGTAATAAAATAAAAAATAAAACTTAAGGAAGGATAAAAGAAAATTGGGTTAGAATAAACGATTAGCCTAAGAACTTAATTGAGATGGCGCAAAGATACATAATTTTTTACTGCTAAATTCAATATCCACTTTTTATTTATGTGTTTTAAATGAAAATTTTATATACCCCAAAGAATCGGGTTGCCGTACCCACAGAAATGAGATCATCTCGATGGATTTCTACTCAATGGAATATATGTTTTATGTTGTAATTACAATAATCAGTCGCCTGTGAAATTACGATTACCCGCATTCGGAAAATCCGCAGCTTTTACAAATAAGGCAGCCTTCTTTGAAGATCAATCCGTTTGGATCTCCGCAATTCTTACAGGTTTCTTTTATGGCTCGCGTACCATCAGGAATAAATTTTTTCAAAGCCCTGACTACTCCGTTTTTCCAGGTGTTGATATGCTCGCTGCTGAGATGAAGCCCTGTGATAAGATCTACTACAAATGGCAACGGCATTCCATGCCGCAGTACACCTGAAATTAACTTGGCGTAATTCCAATATTCTTTGTCAAATGACCGGGATAAGCCCTGGTAAGTGACTTTGTAGCCGTCTTTGTCAACATACTGAAAGTCGTATCGGTTGTTGTCTTCTCCAATTTTTTCTTTAATAACCCAACCCCTGGTAAGATCTTTCGGGAGTACAAATGTATCCTCTGCCCGACCTGTGAATATTTCATAAGGTTTGCCCTCCAGAAGGCCGACTACGGCAATCCATTTTTCATGATTATTTTGAAAGCGAACCACTTCTGCTTCCAGTTTCATAGGTCGTTTCGGAGAATGGTTTTCATGAAACATAGCATTTTCTGTTTCCTTTTCAGTGGCAACCAAAACTCCGGCACGTGATCCTTCGCGATACACCGTGACTCCTTTGCAACCACTTTCCCATGCTGTTTTGTAAATATCTGCTACCAAATCCACCGTTGTTGAATTTGGAATATTTACAGTGACACTGATGGAATGGTCAACCCATTTTTGAATGGCGCCCTGCATCTTCACTTTCTGTACCCAATCTATGTCGTTGGCTGTGGCCTGATGGTAAGGTGATTTCCGGATTATCTCCTGAAGTTCATTTTCCGGCAAAGAGCGGACTTTTTCTATATCAAAACCATTGACCTCTAGCCATTGGATGAATTTTGAATGTAAAACGTTGTATTCTTCCCAGTAATCTCCCTCATCATCCTGAAAACTTACCGTCACACCCTGGTCATTCGGATTTACTTTCCTTCTTCTTTTATAAGCAACCATAAAAACCGGTTCGATGCCCGAAGAAGTTTGGGTCATCAAGCTTGTCGTACCTGTAGGAGCAATCGTCAGCAATGCAATATTACGCCTGCCGTACTTTATCATATCTTTATACAAACCTTTATCAGCTTCTTTAATTCGCCGGATAAAAGGATTATTTGCCTCTCTGGAAGCATCATAAATAGCAAACGCGCCGCGCTCTTTGGCTAAATCAACTGAACCCCGATAAACATTTAGCGCTAATTCTTTGTGGATGTTTACTGAAAAATTAATGGCTTCGTCACTTCCATAGCGCAACCCAAGCGCTGCTAACATATCGCCTTCCGCTGTTATTCCGATCCCGGTTCGACGACCTTCGATACATTTATCTCGTATTTTTTCCCAGAGCCTTCTTTCCGTAGCTTTGATCTCATCTGGTTCCGGATCCGAATTAATTTTTGCCAAAATCCGATCGATCTTTTCAACCTCAAGATCTATGATGTCATCCATAAACCTTTGAGCGAGTTTAGCATGTTCACTGAACAATTTGAAGTCAAATCTTGCTGCTTTAGTGAAAGGAGCTTCGACATAGCCAAATAAATTGAGCGCCAGCAAACGGCAGCTATCGTAAGGGCATAGTGGAATCTCTCCGCATGGATTGGTTGAAACCGTTTTGTAACCCAAATCTTCGTAACAATCGGGTATTGATTCGCGGATGATGGTATCCCAAAATAAAACCCCCGGTTCGGCAGACTTCCAGGCATTGTAAATGATTTTGTCCCAAAGTTCTTTTGCTTCTATTTCTTTTGTCGTTGTCGGGGTTTTCGAATCAACAGGGAACTGCTGCATATACGTTTTATTGTTCAAAGCAGCTTTCATGAACTCGTCATCGATCCGTACTGAAATGTTTGCTCCGGTGATTTTTCCTTGCTCCAATTTGGCATCGATAAATTCCGCTACATCCGGATGTTTTATAGACATGCTCAACATGAGCGCTCCCCGTCGGCCACCCTGAGCAACTTCTTTCGTGCAATTGGAGTATCGCTCCATGAAAGGAACGATCCCCGATGAACTCAGCGCACTGTTTAACACGGGGCTTCCCTTTGCACGAATGTGGGACAGGTCATGCCCCACACCGCCCCGGCGTTTCATCAGTTGGGTTTGCTCTTCATCAATCCTGAGAATGCCGCCGTACGAGTCGGCTCCATTGCCAATCACAAAACAATTGGAGAGCGATGAGATCTGGAACTCGTTTCCAATTCCCGCCATTGGGCTGCCTTGAGGAACGATATACCTAAAATCTTTTAAGACTTTATAAATTACATCCTCAGATAGCGGATAGGGGTACTTTTTTTCTATCCTTGCGATCTCTTTAGCAATTCGATGGTGCATGTCATCGGGGCTAAGCTCGTAAATTTTACCTGTGGCATCCTTTAGTGCATATTTATTGGCCCAGACGTTGGCAGCCAGGGAATCTCCCTCAAAATATCTGGTCGATGCTTCTAATACTTTATCATAAGAAAAGCTTTTTTGAGCATGTTTTTTTGAAATATTTTTTTTGGTTAACATTGTTTTTGGGTTCATGGTTATAGTGTTTTGTATTTTTTCAGTTATTAAAAAACAAAGGCTATTGAAGCATCATCTACCTTTGAACGGGGATATATCCGCCAGTGTTTTGAAACGCAACAATAAAAGACAATTTTGTCTTAAATATAAATTCTAAATTTAAAATAGTACTGATGCACAAAGGATGATTTTTGTCACTTGTCAGAAACAGAATACATAACGTGTTGAATCCATGTATTTTACAAACCCCTCTTTTTTTACAGAACCACGTGAAATTGTAATTGTTGTTTGAAAAATGAACAGACAGGGATGATCTACTTAACTGGATTTTATGGCATTTATTTGTTGACCCACAAGGACTTCCCGATTTCGCTTTGCTGTATCGGGACAGGCTTCTCGTCCTTGTGGGGGTCAAATAAAAAAAGCCCCTCTTTTGAGGAGCTTTTTGGTTGACCCACAAGGACTTCCCGATTTCGCTTTGCTGTATCGGGACAGGCTTCTCG
>CAZKDA010000039.1:0-12898 GCA_964551455.1 uncultured Saprospiraceae bacterium | reverse complement strand
GTCAAATAAAAAAAGCCCCTCTTTTGAGGAGCTTTTTGGTTGACCCACAAGGACTCGAACCTTGAACGACAGAACCAAAATCTGCTGTGTTACCAATTACACCATGGGTCAATCTTGCTCGAAAGCGTCGCAAATTTAAAACAAAAAAGCAACTTTGTAAAGTTCCCCTGTAAGTTTTTTCAGCGCTTGTTCAATATGGATCGGATTGGCAGCTTTGGTCAGGCTTGTTGAGCAGCGGGATTTGGATTTGAAAATCGCTCGTAAAGCTGATCGTCATTCAGAATGTCGTAGAGGATGTCGTGGTATTCCGGGAAATCGGGCAGGTTGTTGTGTCCCGCATCTGCTATTTCAAACAAGAAACTTTTACCGGACGCCAGTTGCCGGAGCATTTTGCTGTTTTTAGGCGGGATGAGCCGGTCTTTCATGCCGTGGATAAAAAAAACCGGACAATTGATCTTTTTTATAAACCGGTCGGTTCGGATGGGGTATTTGAGCAGCCAGTCGATAGGCAACATAAATCCATAGCGTTTTACCTGTTTGAGAAAGCTGAAGTATGGCGCATTGAGGATGAGCATTCGAGGATTGTTCCAGGAGGCAATCCGCGCGGCAATGCCGCTACCCAGCGACCGCCCGTATAAAATGATCCGGTTTTCACCATATAGCCCGGACAACCACTTATAGACATGTTGTGCATCATTGAAAAGTATAGCTTCGGATCGCCGCCCGCGGCTTTTACCAAAACCGCGGTAATCGATGATAAAAAAATCATATCCTTTTCCCACAAAATCTTTGGCAAATTTGCCCCAACCTTTAATGCTCCGGGAATTTCCTTTTAAATAAAAAACCACCCCTTTCGAATTGGGTACTTTAAAATGAATGCCATTGATCGTGCCGCCGTCTTCCATTTCAAAGTTTACCTCATCGAATGGAAAGGGATATTCATAACGAAAGGAATCCGGTAGTTTTTCCGGGCGAAAGAAAAACAAGTCCTGTGCGAAATAAAAAACCAGGATCAGGAAAATGTAAACGATACCGAATATGAAGAGCAGGTTCAAAAGCATAATTTCTGCGAATGGTGAAAACGGATCTTCCCTGAAAAACCGGAGTTGACTATACACGACACCGCATAGACCCGCCCACCTGACGTCGGTCGGGTCTATGCTTAGTCGGTATAACTGTTCACGGAAAATTTCGGAATTAATAAAATCCGAAACTTATCCGTGAACAAGTATACCTGGTACCAATCGGTTCACAACAACTAATCCTCGATCTATTCGCTTCTCTGGTCTTCATTCTCCTTCCACCAACTGGTAGATGTCCGGCAAATTGCGGCCTTCGCCGTTATAATCCAGGCCGTAGCCGATCACAAATTTGTTGGGAATATCAAAGCCCTTGTAATCGATGGCAATTTCGTATTGGAGCGCTTCCGGTTTTAGCAGCAGCGCAGCAAGTTTTACTGAAGCAGGCCGCATTTCGTTCAACATTTTTAAAAATTGGCGGATCGTTTCACCGGTATCGATGATGTCTTCGACGATGATCACATCCCGGCCAGTCAGCTCGATATCCAATCCGATGAGCGTTTGAATTTTCCCGGTACTTTTCACTCCTTCATACGAAGAAAGTTTTATAAAAGTTATTTCGCAGGGCAGGTCGCAATGCCTGACCAGGTCTGCCAAAAAGATGAAAGCGCCGTTGAGAATGGTTATAAATACGGGCTTTTTGCCGCTGTAATCCTGGGTGATGCGCATGGCCAATTCTTCAACGCGATGTTGGATCTCTTCTTTGGAAAGAAATGGCCGGAAGAACAGATCGTGAGCCTGGATCATTTTGTTGCGTTGGGAAAGAAATTCCATTTGTGTTGCGATTGAAGGCATAAAGTTACTAAAATGAAAAAATTATCTTTTTACAAACCGTATTTGTCGATCAGGTAAACCAGGCTGGTGATGGCAGCGGCTCCGAGTTCTAGCTCTCTTTTGTTGACCGTGTCGAAAGTATCCATTTCGGTATGGTGATAATCGAAATACCGCTGTGAATCCGGCCTGAACCCGAAGAGTAACCCGTTCTGGCTTTTCAATGGCCCGATATCCGCTCCCGAACCTCCGGTGGTGATGCTCAGGTCGTAGGCTTCCAGCAGCGGCAACCATTCAATGACTTTGCTGAATTTTTCCATGAAAATGGCATCTGTTCCTTCACATGAAAATCCGCGTGGCGTGAATCCTCCGGCATCTGATTCGATGGCTGCCAGGTGAAATTCTTTATTTTCATTGGAGACTCTCGCGTATTCAAAACCTCCTGCCAACCCGTTCTCTTCATTCATAAATAATACACAACGAATGGTTCGTTTGGGTTGATAGCCAAGCCGTTTGATCAATTGCAACACATCCATTGCATGCACGCAACCCGCCCCGTCGTCGTGCGCGCCGGCGCCAATATCCCAGGAGTCGAGATGTCCGCCGACCAGTATGATCTCGTCAGGAAATTCGCTTCCCCTGATCTCTCCGATCACATTGAAAGAAGGTGCATCGGCCAGCGTCCTGCAATTGGTTTTTATAAAAATATTGACGCTTTCGTGTTTCAACAAGCTGCTCAACAATTCGGCGTCGTTCGTGCTGATGGCAAGTGCCGGGATTTTCTCAATGTCTTCATTGTAAACCAAAACGCCGGTGTGCGGAACATCATCCAGGCTGGTGGTTATCGAGCGCACCAGTACTGCAACCGCTCCGAATTGCGCAGCTTTCGATGCGCCGAATACCCGTTGATCGACTGCGCCTCCATAAGCGTGAAAGGTTCTGATCTGTCTCGGATCCATTGGCCGGTTGTAAAAAACGATCTTGCCTTCTATTTCGGCTTTACCAAGTTTTTCAACTTCGTCGAGACTTTTGACTTCGATCACCTGCGCTGAAATGCCCTGATCTGGCGTCCCTACGGAATTGCCCAGCGCCAGCGCTTTCAAATCCAATGAACCCCTCGTGCCGGAATTGACAATCCTCACTTGCTCTTTGTCGCCCCTCACCCAATGCGGAACCATGCAGGGCTGGAGCCATACGCTATCCAATCCGAGTGTATCGAGCATCTGGCGGGTATATTCCACGGCAGCGGCAGCCTGAGGCGAACCGGCCAGCCGTCCTCCGATCTTTGTCGTCAGGTGTTCCAGCCAATCGTAGCATTTTCCTTTTGTCAGCGCTGCATCGTAAATCGCCCGGATATAGAAGGCATCTTCGTATTGGTCGTTCTCCTGGCCGGATAAATTTGTATGGGATAAAAGTGAGATCAGGATCAGAAATAAATATTTGCTCATGAATCAGGGCTTCAGGTTGTGTTTAAAAAATAGGATTTTGAAGTTAGCCGGTAAATGCCGTAAAAAGTTTTTCCGAAATTAAAAATAATCGGCGAAAGCAGTGCGCAACAAAATTCACTTCGTCTTAATTTAAGTTACGGAGCGCACTTGAAGTGACCCCGTAACTTAAATTTGCAAAACAGGTATCGTGAGTTTTTGAATTAAACAAGCCTGAAATTATGGTTAATTTTTACTTTTGCTT
The DNA here is from genome assembly GCA_964551455.1 of uncultured Saprospiraceae bacterium. Lineage (GTDB taxonomy): Bacteria > Bacteroidota > Bacteroidia > Chitinophagales > Saprospiraceae > JAHDHW01. The sequence continues at coordinate 9,359 of CAZKDA010000039.1, read as the reverse complement.
TTGTTAGTATTAAAAAACATTCTCCCAAACTAAAAACAATGATATGAGCAAGCAAACGATTTTTACCATTGTGCTTTTTATAACTGCGTTTTTTAATGCATTTGCACAATCTGATCCAGCGTCCGGTGCGGATACTACTGAAGTTGCAAAACCTTGGAAAACAGGCGGCGACCTGGGCCTTGATTTCAACCAGATCCTTTTTATTAATCCGAGGTTAGGCTCCGGTGACGACCGGATAGCTTTCGGAGGAATGGCCAACTTTTTTGCCCACTACAAAAAAAATAAATTTATCTGGGAAAACACCCTGAAGCTCCAATACGCGCTCCAGCGCCTCGGCAGTGATGGTACAGCCAATCCGTTTGAAAAAACCATTGACATTTTCCGGTTGAGTTCTAAAGCAGGGAGGCAAATTTTTAATGATAAAACTTTCCTGGCGCTCGATGGTCTTTTTGAAAGCCTGATCTCACAAACTTACCCCGGCAATACATTAAAACCCAAAGAGGTCGGCGATATGCCGATAGCAGAGTTCATGTCGCCGGCAACCATAGTGTTGGCACTGGGTATCGATCACAAGCCCAACGAAAATCTGTCCCTTTTTCTCTCTCCTGTTGCTTTCAAAACCATCCTGGTACTGGATGATTCCATCGCCCAATTAGGCGTTCACGGAAATGAGCCTGTTGATCGCGACGATCTTTCGAGAGGATACAAAAACAGCTTTTCCCAACTGGGTGCTACGTTTAAAGCCATTTATAATAATAAATTTGCTAAAGACCGGATATTGTGTTCTTCCGAGTTGAATTTGTTTTCCAACTACTTGTACCAGCCGGAAAACATCGATGTTTACTGGAACCTCGACCTGGGGTTTGTGATCTTTAAAAACCTGTCGATCAACGTTGTCACCAATTTATATTACGACCACGACATTTTGATCCCTGCCGACAGAAACAACGACGGCATGATTGACGCAGGTGAAGGCGGCCCCAGAACCACATTCGTCGAAGCGCTCATTATCAAATACAATTATACTTTCTGATAACCGGGCAAACGCTCCGGTGGCACAAAATGGATTTTTCGCTCCGGCAAGCCAATTCTTTTCAGGATTGGCTTGCTGGTTTTTTGGTAAATGTGGTATCTTTCCGGCTCATCCGAATCCTTCAAAATGTCAGAAAAAAAACTCTTTCTCCTCGACGGGCACGCTTTGGTTTACCGGGCGCATTACGCATTTATCTCACGGCCTTTGATCAACTCCAAGGGGATGAACGTTTCGGCCATCACCGGTTTTACAAGATCATTGTGGGAGGTGATCCAGAATCAAAAACCTACCCATATCGCCGTCTCTTTTGACCTTCCAACCCCCACCTTCAGGCATGAGATGTATGAACCATACAAAGCGCAAAGAGAAGCGCAACCCGAAGATATTTCTATGGCCATTCCTTATATCCGCAAGATACTGGAGGGTTTCAACATTCCCATAATAACTATGGAGGGTTTCGAAGCTGATGATATCATCGGCACGCTGGCAAAACAGGCTGAGAAACAAGGTTTCAAAGTATTTATGATGACTCCCGATAAGGATTATGCCCAACTGGTTTCAGAAAATATCTTCATGTACAAACCCGGCAGGAAAGGCAATGATGTGGAAATTTTAGGCATCCCCGAAGTTTTGGAAAGCTGGGGGATCAAACGGGTTGAGCAGGTCGTGGATGTGCTGGGATTACAGGGAGACAGCGTTGACAACATTCCGGGCATACCGGGCATCGGCGCCAAAACCGCAGTCAAATTATTGGAAACTTACGACACTGTCGAAGGCCTGATCGCTCATTCACACGAATTGAAAGGCAGGCAAAAAGAAATGGTCGAGCAGTTTGCCGAGCAGGGTTTGATGTCAAAACATTTAGCTCGTATTGATGTGGATGTTCCGGTAACTTTTGACGCCGACGCCTACAAACTCGAAGGCATGGATAAGGATGCGCTCGCGGAGGTCTTCAAAGAACTGGAATTCAGAACACTGGCACAGGCCGTTCTTGGAGCTGCTGAAAAACCAACATCCGGCGCTGCCCAGGGCGTTCAGCAAGATCTTTTCGGAAATGAAGTCCACGCGGCAAAAACCGTCGCTCCAAAGTTAGAAGCGCATTCAGTAGCTGAAAAAACGCTGGAGAATACCAAACACGATTACTACCTCGTAGATACGCCCCAAAAGAGGGCGGAACTGATCGCGCTGCTTTCCAGCCAAAAAGTTATTTGTTATGACACGGAAACTACGGGGATCGACGCTAATCAGGCCGAACTCGTGGGGCTGGCTTTTTGCGTAAAACCGTCCGAGGCATTTTATGTTCCGATCCCTGAAGATCAAAAAGAGGCTCAACGAATAGTCAACGAGTTCAAACCTATTCTCGAAAACGAAAACATCGAAAAGATCGGCCAGAATATCAAATATGACAACCTCATGATGAAGTGGTACGGCGTAGAGGTAAGCGGGCAGTTTTTCGATACCATGATCGCTCATTACCTCTGTGAGCCTGACTTGCGCCACAAACTGGATTACCTCGCAGAATCCTATTTGAAATACAAAATGGTTCCTATCGAAATGCTCATAGGCAAAAAAGGAAAAAACCAAATGAGCATGCGGGATGTACCTGTTGAAAAGGTCGCTGAATACGCCGCGGAAGATGCCGACATTACCCTGCAACTGAAATCCGTAATGCTGGAAAAACTCAAAGAGATCGGTACCGAAAAACTTTTCAATGAACTGGAAATTCCACTGATCCCGGTTTTGACAGACATGGAATACGAAGGCGTCCGCATCAACCCGGATTTTTTAAATAATTATTCAAAAACGCTCGAAAAGCAGATCATTGAAAAAGAAAGAAGTATCCACAAAGAGGCAGGTCTTCCGTTCAATATCGCTTCTCCGAAGCAGGTTGGCGAAGTGCTTTTCACACGAATGAAAATCCCTTACCGCTGGCGGAAAACTGCTACCGAGCAGTATTCCACCAACGAAGAAAAACTCTCGGAACTGGCGCTGGAATATCCTTTTGCTCAAAGTATCCTGGATTACAGGAAACTGGCAAAACTCAAATCAACGTATGTCGATACCTTGCCACTGTTGGTGAACCCGAAAACCGGAAGAGTGCATAGTTCATTCAACCAGGCCAGGGCGGCTACCGGACGCCTTAGCTCTGAGAATCCCAATTTGCAAAATATTCCTATCAGGGATGAAGCTGGCCGTGAAATCCGCAAAGCCTTTGAACCTCGTGACAGCGATCATATCTTGCTGGCTGCGGATTATTCGCAAATCGAACTCCGGCTGATCGCACAGATCAGCGGCGACGAAGCCATGCTCGAATCTTTCCTCGAAGGGCATGATATTCACCGGGCTACCGCTGCCAAAGTGTATGGAAAAAACATCGACGATGTAACTGCGGATGAAAGAAGAAATGCCAAGACTGTTAACTTCAGTATCATTTACGGAGCAGGCGCCACTAACCTTTCGCGACAGTTAAACATCAAACGCACTGAGGCAAAAGAATTGATCGATCAGTATTTCAGCCAGTATCAGGGTTTGAAAAATTATATGGAAAAGACGGTGGAGTTCGCTCGGAAAAATGGTTTCGTCACTACCTTGATGGGGCGCAAACGATATATCCGCGATATTGATTCCCGCAACTCCCTCATCCGGAGCAACGCAGAACGGATTGCCATCAATACACCCATTCAGGGCACTGCCGCCGATATGATAAAGGTGGCCATGATCAACATTCACAAGGCATTGAAAGAAGGCGGGTTTAAAACCAAAATGATCCTCCAGGTACACGACGAACTGGTTTTCGATGCACACAAAACTGAAGTTGAAATCCTGCGACCCATCATCGAAGAAAAAATGAAAACGGCTATCCCGGATTTAAAGGTGCCGATACTGGTAGGGATGGACGTAGGTGAAAACTGGCTGGAAGCACATTGATTTCCAATGCCTCGATCAGTTGCAACTTTCAAAGCCAAAACGACAAACTATGAAATTTTCCAAGCCTGTTTCCATTAAAGAAATTGCCGAGCGCTTTAATTGTCGGATCATAGGCAATGCCGATTTGGTTGCAACTGGCATCAACGAAATCCACAAAGTGGAAAATGGCGACATCACTTTTGTCGATGTGGAAAAATATTACCAGAAATCCATCCATTCCGCAGCTACGGTCATTCTCATCAACAAAGAAGCGGAATTCCCTGAAGGCAAAGCGCTGCTTGTTTGTGATGATCCGTTCAGTGTTTACAACCGCATTGTGAAAGAACACCGCCCATTCGAACCGCTGAATGCGATGATCAGCGATTCCGCTGAAATTCATCCTTCGACAATCCTGGAGCCAAATGTCGTGGTGGGAAACCACGCCCGCATTGGAAAAAATTGTTATATCCAGGCCAATGTTTTTATTGGAGAACACACCATCATCAAAGACAATGTAACTATCCAGGCTGGTGCTCTCATCGGCACGGATGCTTTTTACTATAAAAAAATACCGACAGGGTATGACAAATGGCGATCCTGCGGAAGGGTCATCATTGAAAACGACGTTGAGATCGGCGCGGGTTGTACGATCAACAAAGGTGTTTCGGGAGATACGATCATCGGCGAAGGCACAAAAATGGATTGCCAGGTTCATATCGCGCATGGCGTGGTAATCGGCAAAAGGTGCCTTTTTGCCGCACAGGTAGGTATCGGCGGTAAGACCATCATCGGCGACGATGTGGTTTTATACGGACAAGTCGGGATCATCCACAACCTTGAGATCGGCAATAAAGTTGTGGTTTTAGCCGGGTCGGGAGTCAATAAGAACCTGGAAAAAGGTAAGGTCTATTTCGGTTATCCGGCTAGCGAAGCCAGGGCAAAATTTAAAGAAATGGCAGCACTGAAACAGTTGCCTGATTTCCTTAGAAAGAATAGTAAAAATTGATTTGATATCTGCACTGCATGAAACTTTAGTCTAAAAGTTTTTTGGCAGATGAGGAAGGAAAAGAGCCGGTCTCCAAAAGTAATTCTCTTTCAAGAATACGATGTTCCTCATTTAATTTGAGCATCTTTAAAGTGACTTCACCAATGTCAGTAATGGCTTTAATCTGTAAATTGTCAATTTCAAAATGATCGAGCCATTTATCCCTTCGAGGGTTATAAAACCTTATAATTTTGGATGGATCGGTTATAAAAGAACCAATATCTGTTCCTTTGCCCCTATTGCAAATAGCACAGGAGTAAGCAAGGTTTTCAGAAACTGTTGTTCCGCCATGCTTGACACTAATGATATGATCGATATGAAAACTAAAAAAAGCATCATCTTCGTGCATAAGACAATACTCACAAGTATGGAATGCACTTTCTATAACTTCCTCACGGAGTTCAGCGGAGATATAAATACTCAAGACTTTAGTGCCTTTTTGGCTCGTGCTTTGGCTAGTCGCATAAGATGTTCAAGCCACATATATTGATCGAGTTCATTCTTTTCGTCATCAGAAATTGTATTAGCTTTTTCTTTTTTAATAAGCGCTAACATTCGCTGATTTAAGCTGTCAGATGCTTTAAAAGCAATAATCTCTTCAGGTGTTTTGCCTGAAATCATGAAAGAGACAATATCATTATATGCTTCGGACTGAATAGTCATAAACGGAGAATTTTAACAAATTACAATACTTAAATATAAGACCATAATAAAGAAATTACAATAAACAAACAGAAAAATAATGTTTTTTAAAAAATCCGTTTCATCGAAAACCAAAGTTACGATTGTAAGCAGATCAACCTGACTTTGGTATCAAACTCCTTCATTTCCGTTTCGAGTATTTTGCGCTTCATAAGACGAAGAAAAAACTATAAGTGCTAAACCAACCAATTACATTTTCCACTTGATATTACAACCCATACTCGGTTTTTGCGCGGAAGGTACAGGGCGACCGGCCAATACAGCATCAAGTGCAACGCGCAGGTCCTCGCCTGTCACCGGTATCTCCGAGCCTGGTCGTGAATCGTCCATTTGCCCGCGATAAGCCAATTGCATGTCTTTATCAAAAACATAAAAATCGGGTGTACAGGCTGCATCGTAAGCCCGTGCCACCTCCTGGCTTTCATCATACAAATAAGGAAACGGATAACCAACTTCGGCGGCATGAATTGTCATCTTGTCCGGGCCATCCTGGGGGTAATTGTTCACATCATTAGAACTGATGCCGATGAATGAAACTCCTCTGGCCTGGTATTCTTTAGCCAGTTGCACCAGAGTTTTATTTACGTGGAGCACATAAGGGCAATGGTTACAAATGAACATCACTACCGTCGCTTTTTCGGATTTCAATTCTTTGAGGCTCAGGGTTTTCCCGGAAACTGTATCCGGGAGTGTAAATTCCGGAGCAATTGTCCCCAGGGGTAGCATATTGGAAAGTGTTCGTGCCATTTTTGTTAATTTTTAAATTTCAAATGTGTCGTTGTATTCTGAAATGCAAAAATAGCAGGCTTTGTTCAATATCAATCCTGTGAACATTGTTAACTCCTTGCTGCCAAAAATGTGTTCGTTTATGACAATGCTGCGTTTGTTTGAAAACCTCCTCTTTCGCTAATTTGCGACATAGAAAATCCTGGTCAGCCATTTAGAAGTATCCGGTTCGGCACCAGGATCGGTGACATATTCCTCCATGACCACTTCCGGGTGTTTTTTGAAAACCTCCTCATAAGCTTTTTCCAATCCATTGTGAGCCGGCAACATGTCATCATAGTTGCCATAATAATCATAAACGAGGTAGTTGTCGTAAACGGCAGCTTTTCCCGGTCCGATGTCAACGGTTTTTTTAGGTCTGCCTTCTTCCGGGATCGGCGTAATCGGAATTGCAGCGGCCATTTCCGTCATCTGGTTTTCTTCATCCCACATATAATATAACCCTCTTGGCATCCCGGTCATTTCCATTTGGTCTTCCTGAACCTTTTGAATGATCTTAGGATAGTTTTCGGTATAAAATTGCGAAATATCTTCCCACTTTACATTTCCGCGGATCGTGTAATATTTTACACCTAATACTTCAGTGGTTTCTATTACCACACTTTTGCTTTCGCACAATTCTTTCAAGTTAGCAAGGCCTTGTTCAAAATCAGGCCCTACAACGGGATCCATATTCGAAAAAGCTAAAAAGTAACGCCCGATGATACCTGCCAAAATTCCTTTTCCGGGGAGGAGTTCCATCGACCAGGTAACACTGGTTTCGCCGTTGGTTTTAACCAATGTCCATGAACCATACCCTCTGCCCATAAATCCGAAATCGACCTCGGTGTTCAGCGATTCGGAGGGTTCGCTTTTAATAATGGTGAGGCTGCCGCTCCCGACCAGCTCTCCAGTCCAGGAATAACTGGCGCCTTCGCCTTCGGTTTTTTCACCATAAACTGTTTCAATCGTAGAATCTTTCTCTACCCAGGCCGACCATTTTTCCCAGTTTCGCAATTCGTTAACCTGTTGAAAAACAACCGCTACAGGTGCTTTGATCTCTGCGCTCCGCACAACCGGAGCGGGCTTTGGCAATAAAAATGAAACGATCACAAATGCCGCCAATAAGATGAGTAATCCAATCAAAAATTTTTTCATGGTAATAAATTTTTTAGGGGGTTAAGGTAAAAAACAAATTGTATTTCATTGCGACATAAAATTAACAAATTGTTTCTAAAAGCAAAGCGGCTTTGGAAAAAAATCCAAAGCCGCTCGTACATTTCTTATTGATTTATTACTCAAAAAAGGCTTTCGATGACATTTTCTTCGGTGATGCTCTCCGCTTCGGCTTTGTAGTTTCGCACGATACGGTGCCGGAGCACGTATTTGGCAATAGCCTGCACGTCTTCAATATCGGGAGAGTATTTTCCTTTGATGGCTGCATGGCATTTGGCGCCAAGCACGAGGTATTGTGAAGCTCTCGGCCCTGCCCCCCAGGAGATGTAATTATTCACTGTTTCCGTTGCTTTTCCTGTATTTGGCCGGGTCTTGCTCGCCAGCGATACGGCATATTCCAGGACGTTGTCAGCGATGGGGATCTTGCGGATCAGCTTTTGGAAAAACAAGATCTGATCTGCAGTTACAATATTAGACAAGTTGTAATCCAATTCAGACGTAGTGGATTTCACCACCATGATCTCTTCTTCATAGGAAGGATAATCGAGCGGAATATTAAACATAAAACGGTCGAGCTGTGCTTCCGGCAACGGATAAGTTCCCTCCTGTTCGATAGGGTTCTGGGTAGCCAGAACGAAGAAGGGGCTAGGAAGCAAATGACGCTGGCCGCTGACCGTAACCGAGCGCTCCTGCATTGCCTCCAACAAAGCCGCCTGCGTTTTCGGCGGTGTACGGTTGATCTCATCGGCGAGCACAATATTGGCAAATAAAGGCCCGCGATTGAATTTGAAATGGCGGTCTTCGTCAAGTATTTCAGAACCGGTGATATCGGATGGCATCAGGTCGGGCGTGAATTGTATTCTTTTGAAATCGAGGTCGAGCACATCGGCGATGGTGCTTACGAGGAGCGTTTTCGCCAGGCCGGGTACTCCAACCAGGAGGCTGTGTCCGTTGCTGAAAAGGGAAATGATTACTGCTTTGACCACTTCATCCTGCCCGACGATCACTTTTGCAATTTCTTTTGATAAATCGCGATAGGCCTTTGCCAATCCGTCCACTGCTTCCACATCAGTTTTATAGGCTGTTTGTTGCATATTCGTTTTGAAAATTTTAATCGAAAAAATCGTGTTTTTTAAAAGAGCATAAATTTAAAAATATACCTCATAACTAACGCGGTATTGATGGCCTTTGTTTCGGGATGCCGGCAAATTACCCCGGCCAGCCGGACAACTTACGATCTCTGTCATTGATCTGAAAATCAATGAAAAGAGTTGTGCAAAACCAAACAGCGCGAATATCCGGCTAATGATCTTCATCACAAGGCCAGGTCATGTCTGAAAGCCGGTACATTTTTACGGGATAGGAATAATGCCACCATTCAGTGCGGATTGATCTGAAGCCAACGGCTTCCATTGTATTTTTCAACAGCCGACGGTTTTCGAGCACATCATCCGGCAGGTCAGAAAAAGTATGATGCGCTTCTTTGCCAAAAAAATCGAACGTCGTTCCCATATCCAACTCTCGGCCTGTGCTGTCAATGATGGTCAAATCAACTGCCAAGCCACGATTGTGCATAGAGCCTTTTTCGGGAGGAGTTACGTAATTTGGATTCCGGAATTTATCCCAAAGCCTTTGCTGCACGGGCAAGGGGCGGTAACAATCAAAAAGTTTCAAACCGTAACCTTTTTCCGACAATATTTTTTGTGCCTCGGCCAATTGCATTGCCGACTC
>CAZKDA010000038.1:0-27683 GCA_964551455.1 uncultured Saprospiraceae bacterium | reverse complement strand
CGGTAAAACAAAACAAAACCCAACTCATCCCGTCCCGTACGGGACGGAACACAAGGAGTAAACTTGTTTTACCAACATTAAATCCCTGGCGGGATTATAAGTTTGATGAAAGAAATAGAAAGCGAGATTTGTATTAAAGGGGACTTCTCCCGCTTTTTCGGAAAAAAGAGGGATTCACTTTTCACTTTTCGATAATCCCAGCCAGTTCAGCCAGTTTTGGATTCCTTTTTTGGGTTTCAACCGGAGGAGTGAAACCGTTTCGACATGATGGGTATGCGGAAACATATCAACCGGTTGCAATTTGACGACCTCGTACTTTTCGGAAAGCATGCTGAAGTCTCTGGCTTGGGTGGCCGGGTTGCAACTCACGTAGATCATCCTCGGCGCTTCGAGGAGCAGTAAGAGTTTTACAACATCGGGGTGCATCCCCGCGCGCGGCGGATCGGTGATGATGAGATCGGGCTTCCCGTGCTTTTCAGCAAATTCGGGGGAGAGGATATTTTTAACATCTCCGGCATAAAACACTGTATTGTCAAAACCGTTGAGCTTTGAGTTTTCCCGTGCATCGTCGATTGCCGAACCGACTTCTTCAATGCCTACAACCTGTCTGCAATATTTTGCGATATAAAGCGCGATGCTCCCGATGCCCGTGTAAAGATCATAGACATTTTCATCGCCGGTCAGCTCAGCAAACTCCACTACCTTGTCGAAGAGGCCAACCGCCTGCCAGGTATTGGTTTGGAAAAAGGATTTGGGGCCGATCCTGAAACTTACTTCGCCGAGCAGTTCTTCCACATACCCTTTTCCGTGATAGGGAAGTATTTCCGTATCTAAAATGAAATCATTTTCCTTTGGATTGATGCAATAGTGCAAAGAGGACAGTTGCGGAAACCGCCTGACGATTTCATCGAGGAAGGCGATCCTTTTTTGTTTGTCTTCTTTATAAAAGCTCACGATTAGCATGACTTCTTCTAGCGTGGTGATGCGCAAAAGGATATGCCTGAGAAAACCCGTTTTGGCGGTTAAGTCGAGAAAATCGAGGCCCTGCTCAATCCCGATTTCCCGGATGGTATTTCGGATTTCATTGGAAGGGTCGGCCTGAAGATGGCAATGTTCGATTTCAACGATTTTGTCAAAAGCCCTTGCCCGGTGAAAACCCAGCACATTTTTGTAGTTGGATTCCCCCCGTTCGATTTCCGGCTTTGTCAACCACCTTTTATTGGAAAAAGTAAACTCCAGCTTATTGCGGTAGTATTCTGTCAACGGCGCAGGGACGATAGGTAAAATTTCCCCGATTTGCACTTTCCCGATTCGCTTCATGGCATTTTCGACGAGATCCTGCTTGAGTTTCAACTGGGTTTCGTAAGCCAAGTTTTGCCATTTGCATCCGCCGCAAACGCCGAAATGCTGGCAAAAAGCCTTTTGGCGGTGTTCCGAAAATTTATGAAAATGGTGGGGTACGCCTTCCCTGAAACCATTTTTATCTTTTAAGATCAGGACATCGACTATATCTCCCGGAACAGCGTTTTCAATGAACAGAACCTGCCCGTCGTCTGCCCTCCCTACTGCCCTCCCTTTATCGGCAATTCCTGTGATCGTTACATTTGGGATTACTGTTTTTGATTTCGCATTCATTTTTTTTCTATTATTTTTTTTTGCCACTAAGACACTAAGACACAAAGGCGCTAAGTTTTTTTTTCTTTGTGTTTTTGTGTCTTAGTGGCATCTTGTTTTTTTGAATCATCCCACTGAAAAAGCGGGGGGGAAACAAAGTGTTTTTAGAATATATTCAAATGGTTCATCGGGTTAGGACAATATAATCTCTGATCAGGGTTTTTAAAAAAGCAATTTTGTCTTTGGGTGTTTCCTGGATATCCAATTGGTTCACTAAGTTTGCGACCAATTCGTCCACCACTTCGCGGTGAGCTTTGTTGCGATATTTACGATACCTCGAAATAATAGTTTTTACCAAAAGCATGTCTTTTTCGCTAAGTCGCCGCACCTCCGGGTAAGTGGGTTCATAATTTTCCAAAGTATTTATTTTCAAAATATCCTCCAACCTGAACCTCAAATTAAACCGTACCCGGATAACGGCGGTATTGGCGGTCATGTCGCCGAGGCGTTGCTTTTTTTCAGACGAGCTGATCATCAACGCGGCCAGAATGCCGAGCGATGCAAAGGTGTCGGTGATATGAAAAATCGCCCTGAGAAAATAGTCGCTCAACCCAGGTTCTTTTCCGTCGAGGCGAACGACCTTTATGCCCATCGCCTTTTTACCCCATGATTGGCCATCGGCCAATATTTCCGAAAAAAGCTGGTAAATAACAAAAATGCCGATCATGGCAAAATATACCAGGGAGAAGTTGTCGAGCAAGATGTCTTCAACCAGGTTGGATAAAATGACCAACAAAACAAAATAAAATGCACCAGCGATCAAAACATCAATGAAGACGGCAAAAAACCGTTCGCGGAGGGATGCCAGTTCGTATTCGATGGTGACATTTTGTGTCGTTCTGATCTCGATGGTTTGCATCAGTTGCCGAATTTCTTTCCGGAGGTAATCATTTGTTTGTTTTTATACAAAATTTTTAATAAGATTTGGTCTTTCAGCATTTTCCGGAAGATTTTTATCTAGAGTTTTTTTAATTGACAAACACAGCCTCATGCGCGAAACGGGATTTATAAAACAAAATAAAGAAAAGTGGAAGGAATTTGAGCAAACTCTGGAGCACAAAGATAAAGACCCTGACAAATTAAATGATTTGTTTATTCAGATCACCGACGACCTTTCCTATTCGCGTACTTTTTACCCCAACCGATCTGTCCGCGTTTATCTTAACAACCTCGCCCAACAAGTGTTTCAATTGATCTACAAAAACAAAAAAACGCAATGGATCAGGTTGTTGTATTTCTGGACAGATGAACTGCCCCACCTGGTTTATGAGTCGAGAAAGGAATTCCGGCTTTCGTTATTCATCTTTTTATTGTCGTTTGGTATCGGCGCGTTTTCGAGCGCTATGAACCCCGAATTTCTGCGCGTCATTCTGGGCGATGGTTATGTGGATATGACCATCGAAAATATCGAAACCGGAGATCCGATGGCCGTTTATAAACAACGCGGTGAGTTGAGCATGTCAATCGGCATAACAGCCAACAATCTTTACGTCGCTTTTTTCACTTTTGTTTTGGGGGTATTTTTTGGTATCGGATCGGGAGCCATCCTGGTCAACAACGGAGTTATGGTCGGCGCTTTTCAATATTTTTTTATCGAAAAGGGTTTGTTTTGGGAATCTTTTCTTACTATCTGGACACACGGAACGCTTGAAATTTCGGCCATTATCATCGCAGGTGCCGCCGGCATGACCATGGGGGGCGGACTGGTATTTCCGGGCACACTCACCCGGCTCCAGGCATTTCAAATATCTGCCCGAAGAGGTGTTAAGCTGATGTTCGGAATTGCCCCCATTATTATTCTGGCTGGTTTCATTGAAGGTTATCTCACGCGATACACTGAAACCTCAGATCTTCTGCGCGCCTTGTTTATCGGCTCATGTTTGTTTTTTGTCATCGGTTACTTTGTGATCTACCCGGTGTTGAAAGCACGCAGGGGGTTTACAAAAGCGATCAAGGATACGAGGTTACCGCCCAGCGCTATGCAAAATATTGACTACGACAAGATCAATACTTCCGGCGAAATATTCTCCACGACATTTCTTTTTATGAAAAAGTATTTGCTGCAAATTGGTTCGGCAGCCCTTGCAGCGGCAACGCTTTTTTGTGTAGCTGTCTTTGGTACTGCGAGCGGCGATAGCGCAGGATTGTTTGGACATTCTTATGCATGGTTTGGCGCATTGAGCATGATGAGTCAGTACTTCACTCACGACTACATTCCGTTGCTGCCTTTTTTCAACATACTGATATTTTCGATGGTTGCTTACGTCCCCGTCAGCCTGATGGTCAACGACGCCGACCGCAGCAGCGACGGAGGCAAGTGGTTTTTTCATTTTTTCAACTATATAAAAATAATGATCCCGGTGACACTTTTCCAATTCATCATGATGACGGGAAACTGGTTTACGATATTTATGATCTTGTTTTTGTTGCCGGTTTTGCTTTTGTGGGCATATATTATGGTGTGGGAGATGGGCGGGATATTTCAAAGCCTGATCCGCACTTTTTCCATTATCAGCAACAATTACGGCAGGATTTTAAGCTCGTTTTTCATTTTTTATTTTATCGGGATTTTGTTTTATACCCTCATTGACACGGGGTTGTTGTGGTTTTTTTTCGATGTGATTGGCTGGAATTTTTCTATGGACGCCACCAGCATGGATAAGTTGTTGTCGTTGTTGCTGGCATTTACCTCCGTCTTTTTCATTAGCCTTATATTCAGTGTGATGGTCATTGGGCAAAGCCTGCAATATTACACACTGATCCAGATCGAAGAGGCAGCGGATCTGAAGAAAAAGATAAAACTTATCGGGCTAAGCAAACAGATACAGGGAATCGAAAAGGAAAGTTGAATACCACTAAAAGATTTGTGCTAATTTTGGTCGAAACTAATTTTTTGGGATGAATTTGTTTTTGAAAATCAGCTTCTTTTTTATGTCTTTGTTTGTGTTTGCCGGAATGGCAGCACAGACCAATGCATCCGGTCAGGATTATTTCGAATCAACTATCGAGGAAAAGAAATTCGATGAGCAGAAATGGCTTGAGTTGGTAAAAGACTTTGATTATTCGGAAAGGATCTTCGAAGATTACGACGAAGATCTGGAACCGCTCCCGGATCAAAACGCAAAGAAAAATGCTTCTCAACCCGGTTCTGACGGAACGTTCGGCGCTTTCCTGGCAAAAGTATTCCAGGTTTTGTTTATCGTCGTCGTGGTGGCTTCCATCGTGATGCTCCTGATAAACCTGCTGGGAGCCGGTGATATTTTCGGTCCGCGGAACCGCAAGATCCAAAACGCATCCCTCGACTTTTCAATCGAAAAAATCGAATCCGATTTTCGGGAAACCGACCTGGACAAATTTATCCGCCAGGCCATTGATGAAAAAAACTATGCGCTGGCTGTCAGATTGTATTACCTGGCGATCATCAAGGAACTGTCCCTTTCCAATATCATTAAGTGGAAACGCGACAAAACCAATGAAAGCTACCTCCGAGAAACCCGCGAAACCAGATTTTTCGAGCCGTTCAGAGAAGTCACGAGGTTGTTCGAAAAAATCTGGTATGGCCCGGAAAAGCTCGATGAGCAACAATTCCTTTCTATAAAACCCAAATTTGAATCCTTGATAAAATTGACCCGTTCCGATCATTCGGTTGTAAAAATTGATTAATTAAATTTAATGGCTGACAAACGTCCATTTATCATATTTGGCATTGCTGCAGTTTTGATCCTGACGTTCTTTATCTATTTCAGCAACAAAAGCGACCGCTATAGCTGGGATGAAAATTACCGGGAATCGAACAAATCGCCTTATGGCACTTTCGTGGTTTACAATTTATTGCAGCGCTATTCCACAGATCACATGTTAGCGGATATTTCAAAAAGCATCCCGGATGACCTGCCTGCAATGCCCATAGATTCCGTCGCAGCACCAGCCAACTATGTTTTTATCGGCGAAGGATTGTATCTCGACTCAACCAGTACGCAACATCTCCTCGATTTCGTAAAATCCGGAAATGTCGCCTTCATTTCCAGCAAGTCCATTCCTTATGTGCTGATGGATTCGATGCTCACCATTCCCTGCACCGGCCAGATGTGGTATGATTATTCTGCTTTCGAGGACACTTCCGTTACTACAAACCTGATCCACAAAGACCTGAAAGACCCCTATAGTTTCAAATTTGAGTTTCTCTATCGCAGCAAGCCTCAGCCTTATTATTGGCAATACATCGACAGCGCTTACTTTTGCAAAGCCAATTACCTTTTCACACGGCTGGGCGAGATCAATGGTCAATTTGCAAACTTTGCTAAAATGAGTTACGGCGACGGCGCTTTTTATTTGCATACCACCCCAATTGCTTTTTCAAATATCCAACTGCTCCGAAAAGAGGGACTAAGCTATGCCAATAAAATATTCTCGCATCTTGGCGAAGGCCCGATCTTTTGGGATAAGATCAGCCGCGTGGATGAAGAGATCAGCCGCAGGAGAAACCAGATGGCAACTTATGACAAAAACATACGCCTCGACCACGAAGGGCCGCTTTCTTATATTTTAAAACAGCAGTCTCTGGCCTGGGCCTGGTACCTGGCACTGGCGACGGGATTCCTATATTTGTTTTTTCGTGCAAAACGCACACAGCGGATCATCCCTGTGCTGGATGTAAATGCGAATACTTCCCTCGAATTTATTTCTACAATAGGAAGGCTTTATTTTCTTCAAAACGACCATAAGAAGTTATGTTTGCAAAAAATGAAACTGTTCCTTTCTTATGTCAGGGAGCGTTACAATATGCCGGCAAAACAAATCGATGAAAACTTTGTCAAAAGTCTGAGCTTGCGTTCGGAGGTGCCCGAAAAAACCATTGGGAAAATTGCTTTGATGTATCAGAATATCAATAACAGTTCATTTGTTTCGGAAAAAACCATGATCGACTTTCACCTCGAGATGGAAAAATTTTATAAACACAGGAAATAGCTTTATTTTATCCGCCGGGGGCAGGCGATAGATTTTAGACATCAGATCGAAGCGTAGCGAATCCCGCTTTTTGGAGAAAAAGCGGGACGACAAAGTCGGGACTTTAGACGATAGACTTTAGACCGCAGACACCATAACACCACAACACCATATCGAATCCCGCTTAAATAAGCGGGAGAAGATCCCGATGAAATCGGGAACACCATAACTCTCGACCAATTACTAACTTGAAAAAAATATGAACATCGACGACATCAACGAATCTTTTGAAGACAACATGGAAAACCAAGATCCCCGTGATGAAGAGATTACGGTTCCGCCGGAAGCTGAATTCAATGCGGCGAATGATCCGGATTGGCAGCAAAGCAAGCTCGATCTGAGCAAGGTGAATGACGCCGCCGAAAAAATAAAATCGCAGCTCAACAAAGTCATCATCGGTCAGGAAGAGCCTACGGATCTGATGTTGGCAGCTTTGTTTATCGGTGGCCATATCCTCGTGGAAGGGGTTCCCGGCATTGCCAAAACATTGATCGCCAACCTGTTGGCCCAAACCATCAGCGTTGACTTTTCGCGGATTCAGTTTACACCCGATCTCATGCCTACCGATATTGTCGGTACTACGGTTTACAACCTGAAAACTTCAGAATTTTCCTTCAACAGGGGTCCCGTTTTTTCGAATATCGTGCTGATCGACGAGATCAACCGGGCACCTGCAAAAACCCAGGCCGCTTTGTTCGAGGTGATGGAAGAGCTACAGGTCACCATTGACGGGGAGACGCACCTGATGGAATTCCCGTTCTTTGTCATGGCTACCCAAAACCCCATCGAACAGGAAGGAACTTACAAGCTGCCCGAAGCGCAACTCGACCGGTTCCTCTTCAAGATCAATATGGAATATCCCAGCCTGGAAGAAGAAAAACTCATCCTTCGCCATTTTAAAAATGATTTTAAAGTCAAGGTGAGACAAGAAGTGGAAGCGGTGTTCTCAGCTCACGAACTCAGGGTTTGCCAGGAACTGATCGAACAGGTTTTTATCAAAGAAGAGTTGCTCGACTACATTGCTGCCATTATTCACAATACCCGAAATAACGGTGATCTCTTTTTGGGTGCATCGCCCAGGGCATCGATCGCTGTGATGAAATCATCCAAAGCCATAGCAGCTATGCGTGGACGCGATTTTGTAACGCCCGATGATATTCAGTACGTTTTGTATCCGGTTTTAAATCATCGGATCATCCTGACCCCGGAGCGCGAAATGGAGGGCTACGATGTGCGCGATGTGATCAACGATATTATCAAAAAGATTGAAGTTCCCCGCTAAATTTTTTATCGACAGTAAAATTGCCCCAATTGCTCAGCTTTCTGAAAAATATTTATCTGACTGACCGGTTCTTCCTAGTGTTTGGAGGAATTATCGGATGTTTTGTGCTGAGTTTTCCATTCGGGTTTTTACTGCCAGTGGCACAAACGATCTTTGTGCTGGCATTGATCCTGGTGGTAGTCGATATCTTTCTGTTGTTCAATCTATCGGTAAAAATCAAATGCAGACGCCGACTTCCGAAAGTATTTTCACTCGGCGATGCAAACATTGTCAAGCTGGAAATCCACAACCAATCCGGACAACCATTGAAATTGAAAATCTATGACGAATTGCCGTTCCAGTTTCAAAAAAGAGATTTCAAACTGTCCCTGTCCTTAAATCCCGATGAACAAAAAATCCTCAGATATGAATTGACTCCTGTGGAACGAGGAGAATACGAATTTGGAAAGGTGAATCTATTTTTGTCTTCTGTGCTGGGTCTGATCGAACGACGCTACCGGCACGACTACCCGATGAAAGTTGCGGTGTATCCATCGATCCTCCAAATGAAGCATTTCGAGTTGCGTGCATTCGACCGCATTTCCCATCAAAAAGGAATTAAAAAGATCAGAAGGCTGGGGCATAGTTACGAATTTGAACAAATAAAAAATTACGTCCGCGGAGATGATTACCGGAGCCTCAACTGGAAAGCAAGCAGCCGCCGCGCGCAGCTCATGGTCAATCAATACGAGGATGAACGTGCTCAGCAGGTTTACAACATCATCGACAAAAGCCGCTCTATGAAAATGCCATTCCACGGGTTGAGTTTGATGGATTATGCTATCAACACCAGCCTGGCCATTTCCAATATCGCTTTACAAAAATATGATCGCGCGGGATTGCTCACTTTTTCCGATAAAATCGGGACTACTTTAAAAGCCGAAAAAAAGGCCAACCAGTTAAACAAGATCATGACCGCGCTTTACAAAGAAAAAGAACGACCGCTGGAAGCCAACTACGAATTGCTTTACCATGCTGCCCGAAAGATCATCAAAGGGCGAAGCCTGTTGTTGCTTTACACTAATTTCGAGAGCTTTTATGCTTTGGAGCGTGTGCTTCCCATTTTGCGGCGTATTAATAATATCCATCTTCTGGTGGTGGTATTTTTTGAAAACACCGAGATCAAGGACTTTGCCCGGCAGGATGCCCGTTCCACCGAAGATATTTATTACCAAACTGTTGCGCAGAAATTTATAGCTGAAAAAGTACAAATGGTACAAACGCTCCGCCAATACGGGATACAGGCCATCCTCACCAAGCCCGAAGAGCTTTCAATCAATACGATCAATAAATACCTGGAACTAAAATCGAGAGGGCTGATCTGAAAGGTTTCAGATGCCAGACTTCAGACGTTAGACAATAGACATAAGACACCGGATATTCTCCCGCTTAAATAAGCGGGAGAATATCCCGACACAGTCGGGATACCTGACTACTTTAATTTCGACCTATTACTTATTCAATGTTTTCAACTGCAATTCAGATGATGCAATTTTTCAAGATACTTCGCCTTTTTCTCATTTTTTGCACCTTTGCCGCATCAGGGCAAACGATCCAGCAAAGCCTGCATTTTATCAACCGGCAATGCGCCCAATTCAACAAATACGATACATCCTGCGACGTGGATCCCGAAAACGGGAAGATCATTTTTTTTGACAAATACGGCATGTATTCCGCCCTTTTAAACGATGTTGAGTTTAAATCCGGGCAGGCTGGGGTGAGTATTGAAATCGGTTGTGATGGCGAAACCAAATGTTTTTCATCATTAAAAAAAGACGGTAGCCCAGGCCAAAATTTTCCGGCATTCACCATTGGTTTCAGCAAAAACGGTGAAGATCAGGCGGATATCGAAGCTTTGCTTCAGCATTTTTATAACCTTAAAAATTCTGTTTTGCAAATCAATCCGGACGCGGTCGCCCTTCCCGACGACATCTCCAAATCTGACATTGAAACCCAACTGCAAATGCTCAATGCCCTTTTCGATGAACATTCTCCCGAAGCGGTTTTTTGGTCTTTTGATTTTGAAAATCAGTTTGTAATGGGTAAAACAAATTCCTGCGAATGGCATATCCCAATTACCCGGATGAGCATCAGTTTTATTGAAAATGATACGACAAAGGATTTTCAAAACGGTATCATTTTTCAAGCTCATCAAAGCGATATCATTGAGAATTGCTCCGGCCTGGAAAGCCGCATTTCCAGGACTGTTTATTATCTCGACAGCCTGGAAAAAGCCCTCGACGCGATCCGCTGTCTGGAGATCATCCAACATTCCGTTTTAAGTCAATCAGGTGTAAACACAACCGATCAGGCAAGCGGACTAATGGCGCAATTACTAAATTACATCAATGGACAATTTGAAAAATACAATCAATACCAGACCCGCTTTTATGTTGATGTGGCTACGCAGGAACTGGTATGGGTACAGGAATTTGGCATATCCCGCGCGCAGATCGGGCAGATCAGCTTTTCAGCAGATCAGCAAAATGGCTGGTTATTGATCAATTGCGAAGCGGAAGATTTGAAGTGTATTACTTCGACGAGTTTTCAGGGACAAAAATATCAAAGCGAGGAATACAGCATGTCGATAAAAGAAAACGATCAGATCATCCCGCATTTTGATACGGTCGTCGCTAAATTTTATGAACTGAAAACTGTTGCTTTAAAATGACTACCTGATGACTTCAAACTCTGTGCGGCGATTATTTTGTCTTCCTTCGGGGGTATCATTGGTATCGATGGGTTTGGATTCGCCGAAACCCTTGTAACGCATGCGATCTTCCCTGATATTGGCAGCCACTAAAAAATCATAAACCGCTTTTGCACGGGCGTCGGAAAGTTTGAGGTTGTCATCATCGGATCCGACATCGTCGGTATGGCCGTTGATCTGTATTCGCAAGGCGGGATTTTCATCCAAAAGTTTTTTCAAACGCATGAGTTCAGTGACCGACTCCGGGCGCAGATCGGCTTTTGCGGTTTCAAAAAACACATTTTTCAATACCACGGGTTTAGAACCCTGAATACCGTTTTCCGTCGAAGTCATGAGGTCGGGAATAGGTTGCAGGCCAATATCCAGAAGATAGGGTTCGCTCAGGGTGCTTTTCTCTTCCAATGAAAAGTTTTCCGAATGAAAAAGGTATTTTTCTTTAGAAACATTGAGGCTGTAATTTTTTCCCATCGGCAAACAAACCAGGAATTCGCCCTCGCTATCTGTTTTTGAAGAGATATGCACTTTCCCGGTTGATAGATTGACAAATTCGACATCAGCGATCAATTTATCATTAGTCAGAATGTCAAAGACATTTGCTTTAACATACGTTACGGGTTGAGGGCGTACCTCCGGGTACAGTTGAAAAGAATAAATGTCCGTATCGCTGCCTCTGGTTACATCTCCAAAAGTAATGTCATCTCCCGGCGAGCCGTATTTTCGGTCAGTAGCAAAATAAGCCGTTTTTCCATCAAGGCTCACGATGAGCGCTCCTTCGCTGTCACTTGTATTGATCGGATACCCGAGGTTTTTAGGTTCTCCCCAAGTGCCGTCTTCCTGCTTTCGTACGACGAACAAATCGGCAGCTCCCATTCCCGGCAACCCGCTTGAGCTAAAGTAAAGTGTTTCTCCATCCGGGTGGATAAAGGGCGATTGTTCGGCAGAGGCGGTGTTGATATTTTCACCAAGGTTTTCGGGCGTTCCCCAGGTGCCATCCTGGTTTCTTTTGCTCACCCAAATATCGCTGTCGCCAAAGCCTCCCGGCCTTGAGGAGCAGAAATAAATTTCGCTGCCATCGGCAGATAATGATGGCTGTGACTCCCAATGTGAGGTATTGATCGGGCTGCGAATGTTCTTTGCAGGTGTCCATTGCCCTTTGATATTTTCAGAATAAAAAATATCACAACTTCCATATCCTTTGCGCCCTCCGCAATCGGTGAAAACGAGAAACTTCCCATCGGCGGATATATTGTGAGCGCCTTCATTTTCCGGTGTATTTAAAATATCTATCGGTTCTCCTTTTTGCCATGTGCCGTTTACTTTCCGACTGAAATAAAAATCTTCGTTCATCCCGATCCTCACGGTATAGATCAGCGTTTGTCCATCTACCGTGAGCGATGGGAGATATTCTGAATTTTTAGTATTGATATTCAGTCCGAGGCTGACCGGCTCAAAGGGAACGGGGTTGTTTTTTGCATCATCGATCAGGCGACAGCTTTTGGCCTGGTAATCGGCCTTCTGTAGGAGGATTTTATTTGTAGCGCCGGATTCGGCATATTGCTGGAAAAGGGCTGCGGCTTCGTTGTATTTTTCGAGTTGTTTTTTGGTAACTGCCAGGGCATAAATTACCTGGTAGTCGTAATCAGGATCGATGTTCAGGACTTTCTGGAAGCCGGTTTCGGCGAGTTGAAACCGGTTCAGTTCTTTATTGATGGCAGCCCATTGGATTTGGGCATCAATGAAAGTCGGGTCGAGTTTTAGCGCCTTTTCAAATTCGGCAATCGCTTTTTCATCTTCATTCTGGAAAACATATTGAATTCCTTTATCATAAAATTTCTTCACCTTTCCTTCTGCGGTTTTGCGCGTGGTGTAGTTTTGCGCCACGAGATTACCGGCAATAAGCAAGGTTGCCAAAATCAAAAAATACCTTTTAACAGAACAATCCATGAATTAAATCTTTGGCTTTGAAAAAAATCTTGTAACGGAAGCATAATTTACAAGTAGGTTCCCTCATAACGAAGGCGATGTCAATTTGTAACACAGTTTAAAAAAAATCGCATTTATTTAACCCCTTGAGCTTTTTGGTTCATCACTTCAGTTTGTTCGCGGATAGATTCGTTGTGGATACATTGTATAAAAGCTTGCGCGAACTCTTTGGACAGCCCCGCTTCAATCGTTTTCATCACCCTGCTGTCAAAAATCTCCGTCCAGCGGTTCATCTGCAAGATGGTTACACCATTTTCTTTTTTGTATTTTCCTATTTCATGGACGACTTCCATCCGTTTGGCGATCAGATGGATAATTTCCATATCAATGTTATCAATATCAAGTCGCAGCGCTTCGAGGTTCGCCAGGAAATCGGGGTTGTCGCCAATGGGATTTCTACGGATCAGATTTTTGAGCAATTTGCCCAGGTCATCGGGAGTCAATTGCTGGGATGCATCGCTTAATGCCATCGCCGGATCGTAATGCGTTTCTATCATTAACCCGTCAAATTCGAGGTCGAGCGCTTTTTGGGAAATATCCTGTAAGAGGGTTCGGTTTCCGCAAATATGGCTGGGATCGCAAATGATCTCGAGGTTAGGGATACGCCGCCGCAACTCTATGGGGATTTCCCACATGGGCAGGTTGCGATAAGGTTTGGGTTTGTAAACCGAGAATCCGCGATGTATTGCTGCAATTTTTTTGATCCCCGATTTGTAAAATCGCTCAATAGCTCCGAGCCACAATTCGAGGTCCGGGTTTACGGGGTTTTTTATGAACACCGGAATATCCAGGCCTTTCATGGCTTCGGTGATCTCCTGAACAGTAAACGGGTTGACGCTGGTGCGGGCGCCTATCCAAAAAATATCGATCCCGGCTTTAAGCGCCAGTTCGACATGTTTGGTATTTGCTACTTCGATGGCTACCGGAAGTTGTGTTTTTTCGCCAGCGGATTTTAGCCATTCCAAACCGATGTTGCCTACCCCTTCAAAGGAGTCTGGCCTCGTGCGTGGTTTCCAGATGCCTGCTCTGAGGATTGAAGCGCCTTGCCGGGCTGCTCCTTCACAACTCAGAATGGTTTGGTTTTTCGTCTCAGCGCTGCAAGGGCCGGATATCAGTATTGGCCGCTGGTCAGAGATGTTTAAACCCCAGTTTTTTATTTGAATAATATCCATTGCTTAAAAAAATGGTCATTAGCTAAAATAACTAATGACCATTTCCAAAAAAAGTTTATCAGCTTATTAATTAAGCAAATTCTTTTATCAGTTCGTCAGCCTGGGTGGAACCCAGTTTTGCGGCTTTTTCCCAATCTTTGAGGAATCCGGTTTTACCGGCTTTTTTACGGGCAATGCCGCGATACAGGATTTTATCGGATTCTGAAATCTTATCAGCGCCTTCTTTCATTTTCAAAACCGAATCAAAGATTTCTTCTGCTTCCTGGAAGTTGCCGGTTTCGAGCAATGCTTTCCCGTATTTAAAGGCGACGCCTCTTTTCAACAAATAATTAGGATCGTCAGTGGTAAAATCCCTGCTGAAGAAAAATTTCAGGTCTGCCAGGGCGCCTTTATAGTCATTCAGCTTCATCAGGCAATCTGCCTTTAAGTGGCGTGCCATCCAATAAATGGGCTGGAGCGGGATCGACTTTTTGATCGTTTGTTCCAGATCAGCCGCTGCCGATTTATAATCTTTTTTGTGCATGTACACTTTTGCTCTTCCGAAATACGGTTCGGGATGACCAAAGGCAAAATCGATGCTTTTTGTAAAATCATACAGAGCTTCTTCGTAGTTTTTTAGCATCACATTGACCTGGCCTCTGCGTTCGTAGGCCAGCGCATGGCGCTCGTATTTTTCGATCGCTTTGTCCAGAGCAAGTTTTGCCTCATCCTCCTGCCCGCTTTTTTCCATAAGTTCCCGGCCTTTGAGGTAAGCCTGCACCGCAATTTTATCGCTTTTGGGTTCGATGAATTCATGATGGATAACTTTGCCTTCGTCGGTCATCCATGCAGCGAAATTCCCTGCAACGGAAAACTGAGCAATGTATTCCAGTAAACTGATGGTGTTTTTCCAGCTTTTTTCAGTTCCTTGTACGATCAATCGGGGAACATCCAAAGCGAAGGAGGCTTCATCGAAGATCTCCTCTTCTTTCAGTAGTACATCTGATTTGTAGTAGTTCTCAACTCGATGTTGGTACATTTTGAGAACTTTGTCGTAGCTTTTTGTGCTTCCGAACTCAAGCCGGCCTTTGAAGATAGTCTTGTAAGTCATTTTGCATTATTTGAGGAATTAACTAATCCTTGTTATTCGAGAATTATTGTCACACAATTCTCAACTTGCGAGTGTAGTTCCTCAAGTTTTGTTTTTTGATCCTCCAGAATGTTCGATTATTATTTGCTCGGGGATGCGCTATGTATATTTTAAGTCATTTGTATTCCCAACGATAGTCGGCGAAGCGCCACAAGTAAATCCATGAATTAACACGCTGTTTTCTCAAAATGTTTTAGAAAAAAGTTTTCTCGAAAGTTTAATCTCGTAACTTGAAAATGGTTGTTGATGGGATAATCCCTTTAAGAGCATGTTTAAACTTCCATCAATTGGCCCTGCCTGCTGAACGCAGTAAGGCAGGTGCAAGCGGCAAATTATATTCTATACTGCGTTAATCCCGCCTTTTTTCAAAAAGCGGGACGCCATACCTTCTCCCGCTTTTAGCGGGACGTTTTTTGCCTTGTCCAAAATAAAATTTGCTCGCTTTCGCTCAATCATGAAAATTTATACATACTCTAAACAAGAGCAAACAAAGTTCGATAATATTTTGGGGATTACAAAATTTATCAGGACATTGTGCCCTTTTTTAAAAACATTTTTATTTGTAATATATTTCTTGGGTTTCAATTCTTTGTTTAAAAATAAATTGTTGGAACCCAGCGATTTGCAAATTTCCAAAAAGTGCTTCCGGGCAATACGTTGAATCTGCTTTTTGGTTCCAATATTCACACCCATACTTTACACCCCTCCGTGCAATTCGAGCAAATGTCGATCTGGTTCCTTCCTTTTAGGAGTTCCGCTCGGAAATTTTGATACGGAGTTTCCTGCCAAAGCGATTGGAGTGAAGATTCATTCAGGTTTCCAAGCCGGTATTTGGCATCTTTGTCGAAACAGCAGGGTACGACTTTGCCGTCCCAGGTAATGACACACGAATGCCACAGCTTCCAGCAATGGTTGAGCAGCCTGTTTTTTACCTTGTAGGTTCCGTCTTTTTGTTTTTCATAACGAGCATATTTTTGAATGGTAGGGATCAGCGGATTGCCATTTTTATAGTCGTAAACCTGAGCGGTCTTGAGTTTCACTTCATCGATACCGATTTCATCGGCCAGCCTGAAAATGTCGGGTATCTGGTGTTCGTTTGGCTTTACCACCAAAAACTGGAAGATAACATGCGGGGTATTTGAATGGAGCTTTTTTTTCCATTTTACGACATTTTCCGCGCCTTTCAGCACCGTTTGCAACTTTCCGGCTTTGCGGTAATTTTCATACACTTCCTGCGTAGTTCCATCCACGGAAATGATCAACCTGTCGAGTCCTGATTCAATGGTTTTTTTTGCATTTTCATCGTTCAGAAAATGCCCGTTTGTGGAAGTTATAGTATAAATACCTTTGCGATTGGCGTAAGCTACCATGTCCAAAAATTCAGGATTGATATAGGGTTCGCCCTGGAAATAAAAAATGAGGAACATCAACTCTCTGGAAATTCCATCGATCGTTTTGCTGAAAAAATCACGCTTCAGATTGCCGGTTGGGCGGGTGAATGACCTCAGCCCGCTTGGGCATTCGGGACAGCGAAGATTGCAGGCCGTGGTAGGTTCTATCGACACGGTAAACGGCAGTCCCCATTGCACGGGCTTTCCCGACCACCGCGTAAAATAATAGGAACTCAACACTTTCCCCGCATTCAGTATCCGGCGAAAGGTCAGTTTTGAAATAAAATTGATGCTGTCTTTGAAATATATTTTCATTGTTACGCTTAAATGTCGATTATTAACCTCAATTCCCCAAGCCTATTTCTTTTGAAAAGAATTTAGCTTATTTTTACAACATTAAACTGCAAAATGCTTATGTTACTCTTTCCCTCCAGGCATTTTTAAGTTTTCTTCCCAAATTCAATCTCAAAGTTCAAAGTAATGTATTTTTACTGTCAATCGCATACTTTTTTGCGCTTGTATTTTTATTGAAAATCTTATTTAAAACCGCATTTAAATTCGACAAAAGATTTACTTCTGGCCAATTTTCAAAAAAGGAGCTTCCCTCAACGGGGATAGCTCCTTTCCATTTTTTCAAGGCTCCCAACCTCGAAATGGTGGCACGGATTGACTACCTTTGCAGCAAACTTTTACGCTGATGTTTTGCGTAATTTTACTTTGCGTTTTTCGAATAATGTCATTGTTCCATGCTCAAACGGCTAATCAAGTTTTTTATAAAAACAGAACCCGAACCTGAACCTATGAAATATCTGATCGCCGGCCTTGGAAATATGGGCGCTGATTATGAAAATACCCGGCACAACATCGGCTTCGATGTGGTCGATCAACTGGCAAAAACCTTTGAAACCGAATTCAAAAACGAGCACCTCGGCGATCTGGCGGAATTTCGCCACAAAGGTCGTACTTTTATTTTGCTGAAACCTTCAACTTACATGAACCTGAGCGGAAAAGCCGTAAGGTACTGGATGCAGAAAAAGAAAATCCAACAGGAAAATTTGTTTGTCATCGTCGATGACCTGAACCTGGAATTCGGTAAGCAACGGCTCCGCGCCAGAGGCAGCGCCGGTGGCCACAACGGACTGAAAAGCATTGAAATGCAGTTGGGTAACGATAATTTTGCACGGCTCCGCATCGGCATCGGCAGCGAATTTTCAAAAGGTCGTCAGGTAGATCATGTACTTGGAAAATGGTCGCCGGAGGAAGAAACCCAACTCCCGGAAATTATCAATACCGCCGCCGAAACGGTTAAAAACTTCGCCACCATCGGCATCGACCGAACCATGAATCTGTTTAATAAAAAATGATGTGTTAATGGGGTGATGTGATGATGTGTTAATGGGGTGATTAAGTTAGTTAAGTTTATTGGGTTTATTGGGTTTATTGGGTTTATTAAGTTATTGATTATTAGGTTATTAACTAGCAACTAGCAACGTGTGACTAACAACTTTCCGACTCAACAAATCAACAAATTAGCGAATTAGCAAATCAACAAATTACCACCGCAATCATGAAAAAACTCAACAGAAAAACTTTCTTCAAAGGTCTTGCGCTCGGCACGATCTCACTCCCGGTTTTTTTGAAAACCTGCTTGTCGCAAAATATCGCTCAAAACAACAACGACAGCCCAAACATCATCAGCCGGAAAAATTACAAATGGAAAATGGTGACTACCTGGCCACCTAATTTCCCGGTGCTGGACGAAGGCTGCAAATTATTTGCAAGGTGGGTGCGCGAAATGTCAGAAGGACAACTTGACATTGAGGTATTCGCCGGCGGCGAGCTAGTGCCTCCTCTTGAAGCATTTGATGCAGTGAAAAGCGGGTCTGCTGAAGTTGGCAGCGGCGCGGCGTATTATTGGGCGGGCATGGTGCCGGCAGCGCAGTTTTTTGCATCGGTTCCCTTTGGCATGAATGCCCAGCAACTGAATGCCTGGATACTTTGCGGGGGAGGGCTGGAACTTTGGCAGGAATGCTATGGCAACTATGGCCTTGTGCCGATGCTCGGAGGCAACACCGGCGTACAGATGGGTGGGTGGTTCAATCGCCAGATCAACCATATCGGAGATTTCAAAGGATTGAAAATGCGGATGCCCGGCCTTGGCGGAAAAGTGTTGAGCAAGGCTGGCGGCGTTCCGGTGCTCCTGGCCGGCAGCGAAATTTATACGGGTCTTGAAAGAGGCGTGATCGATGCCACCGAATGGATCGGCCCTTACCATGATTACAAAATGGGTTTCCACCAGATTGCGAAGTATTATTATTCTCCCGGCTGGCACGAACCCGGCTCGGCGCTTGAGTTATTTTTTAATAAAAATAAATTTGACAAACTACCCTCCCACCTGAAAGTGATCGTCCAAAGTGCTGCCCAACGCCTGAACACCTGGATGCT
Organism: uncultured Saprospiraceae bacterium; assembly: GCA_964551455.1. GTDB lineage: Bacteria > Bacteroidota > Bacteroidia > Chitinophagales > Saprospiraceae > JAHDHW01. The sequence goes on along the minus strand of CAZKDA010000038.1, from coordinate 8,851 downwards.
TTCCGAGTTCGAAACCAAAAACAGCGAATACCTGGAAAAAATATTGTCTGAAAGTTCTACCGAGATCAGGAAATTCCCGGATGAGGTATTGTCACATCTCAGAAGTTATACCGATGAGGTCATAACAGAATTGACAGAGAGCGACCCGATGTCTAAAAAAATCTACACCTCTTACAATAGCTTTCGCAAAAAAGCCGGTGCCTGGTCGGAACTTACGGAAAAAACATTCTACAATAGCATTCAGATTTAAATCAGCTCCAAGACAAATTTTGGGAAAAAAGCCACCAGTGCCAGCATTACCAACTGGATGATCACAAACGGAAGTATGCCTTTATAAAGGTGCCCCGTAGTCAGCTCCGGCGGCGCCACTCCTTTTAAATAAAAAAGTGAAAAACCAAATGGCGGCGTGAGAAAGGAGGTTTGCAAATTCAATGCGAGCAATATTCCTATCCAGATCAGATTCATTTCATAAACCTCAAAGATGGGCGCCACCACCGGCACGATAATGAAAATGATCTCAATGAAATCAATAAAAAAGCCCGCAATAAAAACTACGATCATTACCAAAATCAAAAAAACATGGGGAGAGAGGTTGGCATCTTCGATCAGTTGAACGAGGTAACGATCGCCTCCCATTTCGCGGAAAACGAAAGTAAAAGTGGTAGCGCCGAGCAGGATCACGAAAACCATGCAGGTCAGGTGGGTAGTTTCCTGCATGACCGATTTCAAAACATCGAGGTTGAATTTTTTCTGGCTCACAGTCAACAAGATCGCTCCCAATGCACCAATGCCCGCGGCTTCGGTGGGCGAAGCAATTCCCATAAAAATGGAACCCAGCACCGCTATGATCAACAAGAAAGGAAGCACAAATGCCTTGATCACCTTTGCAACGAAATTTCCGCTTCTGAACCGCGCGATCTCTTCCGCCGGTATGCTGGGCGCTTTTCCGAGATTCATCATTGCAAAAACGATAATGTACACCAAATAGGCCAGCACCAGCAAAACTCCCGGTATCAACGCGCCTTTGAACAGATCGCCCACTGAAACATTCAATATGCTGCCCAATAAAACCAGCACCACCGATGGCGGGATGATCTGTCCCAGTGTTCCGGCAGAAGCAATGGTGCCGGAAGCCAGTTCGGGTTTATAACCGCGTTTGAGCATGGTGGGTAAACTGATAAGTCCCATTGTAATCACCGTCGCACCCACGATGCCCGTCGATGCAGCCAGCAAAGCGCCTACGATCACAACCGAAATGGCCAGCCCACCCGGCATCTTTCCAAATAACATCGCCATCGTTTCCAAAAGGCTTTCAGCCAACCCGGATTTTTCCAGCATGATCCCCATAAAAATAAACAGGGGGACCGCCACCAGGACATAACTGCCCATCACACCCATGATGCGCGGGGGTATTGCCGAAAAGCTGGACGGTTCTAAAAAACACAATGCCCAAATGATGGAGATGCCTCCCAGCGTGAAAGCAACCGGATAGCCGTAAAGGATCAGGATAAAAATGCTCAGGAACAGGATGAGGGCAATTACTTCCATCAGTCTTTGGTTGCTTTTTTAGAATTTCCCATTAAGGTCAATACCGCTTCGGATACACTCGCAAGACCCTGAAGCAGTAATAGCCCGATGCCAATGGTTACGATAAATTTTATGATAAAAAGAAAAGGCAGTCCTCCCGGATTTGGTGATCCTTCCATCAGCTCATAAGACCGCATGGCATAATCAAATGAAACCACAATGACCAAAATGCACCAGGGGATCAACAGCAAAACACCGCCGATCAGGTTTGTCCAGGCTTTATCTCTTTTTGAAAACTTGCTGTAAAAAAGATCGACCCGTACATGACGATCGTGTTTAAATGCAAAACCCGCTCCTAACAAAAAAATAGCTGCAAAAATTTGCGACTCGAGTTCCATCCCCCAGACGCTGGCGCTTTTCAGCAAATACCGGCGGCCAACATCCACGCAAACCAAAACAACCAAGCCCAGGGTCAGCCATGATACGGCCTTTCCTACCCGCTCATTGACAGCATTCGCAAACCTGATGATAAATTTCAGCAATGAAATCATTTATCGTTTTGTTTGCGACAAAATACAAAATTTCCGTTGACCCGGAAAAGCTGCTCAGGATTTCGGTTTTTTAAACCCGTTGAAATATTTCAGTGTGCTGGTGTAATGATTGTTCTCGATCACGATCTCCCGGAGGGCAATATGGTGGTGATCTACTTTGAAATCTTCGCTTTTCTGATCGATCTGGAAAAACAGGGAAGGAGTGATCTGGATCACGAGATTGTTGATCCGGATGGTTTTGTCAACGTGGTAGTGACCAGTGAATATGTTGACATTTTTTGGATATGAAAAAAATATTTCCTGGATTGCCGGAATATCCTGCAAAGGGTATTTGCCGTCCATGAAGGGTACTCCGGCCAATACCGGCGGATGGTGCATGAATACGAAAACATCGTCCTTTGCATTTTTCAACTGTCTTTTGAGCCAGGTCAGTTGGTTGGCAGAGTGATAGCCCTTCGAAGAATCCAGAAACAAGAAGGTGGATTTGCCTATTTTTTTTGCATAAAACAGTTCTTCATTAGCCATTAGATGGTCCAGTTCAAAAACTTTGGCCATCAAAACCGAGTCATCGTGATTGCCCGGAATGACACTGAAGGGGATGGCGGTATTGCTGACCATTTTTTTGATCCATTTGTAAATGCTATCCTCGCCGTCGCGGTAGCAAAGATCGCCGGAAATAACGAGGTGATCCGGTTCGAGGCTTTTGATCTCGTCGATTATTTTCAGAAAATTTTTTCTTACGTCAATATCGAAAGGCATTTCTCCTTCAACGTCGATGTGCAGGTCGGAAATCTGGATAATTTTCACAGGCATAGGCTTACAATCCAAAATAAATTACAATAGCGCTTACTTCAAGACGGGCTTCCTTAGCTTTCGGGTTGGAAGATGAAAAAAGCCCGTCACCCGATAGTTCCGGGAACACCGCCTCCTCATTGCGCGGAGATAAAACCACAGTCAATTGGCTGTTGATATTTCCGCCTTCCCATTCATTGGTCACTCCTCCGTAATCCCATTCGAAACCATAGAAATTGAAGTCTTTACCGTTGATCTTCACCAACTCTTCCAAAGTTGTTCCGATTTTGATCCCTTCTTGGGTCTCCCATTTCGCTCCTTCTTGCTCTATCCTGATCCTGAAAATTTTCTGGTATTCAAAACCCTCCTGCCATTCTACGATCAGTTCATTGGGGGTGCCTGGAAATACAATCGACGCCGCAACCATTTCCCCTTCTCCAATGCCGACCTCCTGCCGGATTACGTTTTCTTTGCTGTATGCTGCAATGATACTTTCTTCATCGGAATTTGCTTCGATCTTTCCCACCTGTTTATTTGGAATGCAAAGCCATTCGGCTTCTTTGACAGGCTTTTCGGGCGTTTCATTTGTAATGATACTGTCCTGTGTTCCAGCATTGCCGGCACCGGAAGTGGTCGATTCTTCACAGGAACTCAAAACCGAAAAGGTCAAAAAAGCCAGGAAGAAATATTTTATTGCTCGTAGCGTAAACATGCGTCGGCAGATGGGTTCAAAAAAAACTGATGTGTTCAAAAGCATTGGTAATTTATGTTTATATCCCTATAGCGGAATGATTCGCAAAGTTCAGTAATAAAGGTTTGAAGATACTATTTCGTAACCTGAAGCGGCGTAAAGTTGTTTTGTGGTCAGAAGGTTCTGCTTTATAAAAAGCTAATTTGGTTCGCGCCTGATTTATTGCCTAAAGTTATACTTGTTCCCGGAAAATTTCGAATTTTTCTTCCTGTCCCGACGCGTTGGGAATCCCGAAATTTTCTATTTTGATTCTCAGCATTTTTTTTACAACTGATTGTTTCAAATATGCTAGCTTTGAGTCATGCAAATTTCATCAAAACCCTTTCATTACTTCCACATGCGAATACCGATCATCATTTTTTCTACCTTCGTTTTGCTTACTTTTTCAAACCTTAACCTGGCCGCGCAAAGCCACAACACCATGACTTCCGATCTGATCACCCCTTTTGAAAATGACAACAACACCACCGCAACCTACCGGGAAGCTATTGATTTTTATAAAAAAGCAGCCCTACGTTTTCAACAGCTCGATTTACAGGAATACGGCGCTACTGACAGCGGATTCCCTTTGCACGTTGCAGTGCTCAACACTGACAGGGTTTTCGATGCTGCAACAATTCGGGAAAATGGAAAACAAATCCTTTTGATCAACAACGGCATCCATCCCGGCGAACCCTGCGGAGTAGATGCTTCCATGTTGTTTTTAAAAGACTGCCTGCAAAAACCCGAGCTGCAAAAATTCCTGGAGCATACCGTCATCGTGATCATTCCCATGTACAACATCGGCGGAGCGCTCAACCGCAACAGTACCACCCGCGCCAACCAAAACGGCCCCGAATCATACGGCTTCAGAGGCAATGCAAAAAACCTGGACCTTAACAGGGATTTCATAAAATGCGATACCAGAAACGCCCAAACCTTCAACCAACTGTTTGCACATTGGCAGCCAGATGTTTTTATCGACACCCATACTTCAAACGGCGCCGATTATCAATACACCATGACCCTGATCCCGACCCAACACAACAAACTCGATCCGAACCTCGCTGTCTATCTCAACGACGAGATGTTGCCACAGCTTTATGAAAATATGGCTGCCGCAGGTTTTGAGATGACTCCTTACGTGTTTGCACGCGACACACCCGATAAAGGCATTGCCGGATTTTTAGACCTGCCGCGATATTCGTCGGGGTATGCGGCGTTGTTCAATTGCATTTCATTTATGCCGGAGGCGCACATGTTGAAACCGTACAAAGATCGCGTGAAAGGCACTCAGGCTTTTTTGGAAAGCGTGGTCAAAACGATGCACCAGGACCATGTGAAAATCCGAAACGCCCGCATGAAAGCTGTTGAAAACACTAAATCGAAAATAGAATTCCAGCTAAACTGGGAACTGGATAGAGATACTTTCGCAACGATCAGTTTCAAAGGCTATGAAGCAAAATATAAACCCAGCGAAGTATCCGGGCTTTCGAGGCTTTACTACGACCGAGATGCTCCCTACGAAAAGGAAATTCCGTTTTACAACTATTACAAAACAAAACTTGTGATTGAAAAACCGGTTGCTTACATCATCCCGCAGGCTTATGACGCTGTTATCCGGCGATTGGAATGGAATGGCGTCGGGATGAAACGCCTTGCAATGGATACTGAGATCGAAGCTGAATTTTATACCATCGGCGATTTTGAAACTACCGATAATGACTACGAAGGTCACTACCTGCATTCAAAACTCCAGGTGGAAAAATCCACGCGAAAATGGTTGTTCAGAAAAGGCGATTACGTCGTTTTTACCAACCAGCCAACCAATCGTTATATCATTGAAACCCTGGAGCCACAAGCGCCCGACTCTTTCTTCTCCTGGAATTTTTTCGACGGTATCCTGGCGCAAAAAGAATATTTTTCGTCCTACGTTTTCGAAGATCTCGCCGCAGAATATCTCTCGAAAAATCCGGAACTGAAAGCACAACTGGAGGATAAAAAAAAGGCAGACCCCAAGTTCGCAGAATCCGCCAGGGCACAGTTGGATTTTGTTTACAAAAACTCTCCCTGGTATGAGAAAACGCACAGGGTTTATCCTGTCGGCAGGTTGGTTTCAGAAATTGAATTGCCTCTTGAATAATTCATAAATCGCCTTTTGTACCTTTAAGGAAAATAGCGGATCGATTTGGCTGCTTCTCCGGTGATTGCCCGCCAAAAAGACACAATTGTTTAATTTTTTCTGACAAAATTTCCGCGATTTTGGAATGGACAACAATTTGATCACTCTATTTATGTTTTTAACAAAAAACTGAATTACTATCAAACGACAATATTTAAAAAATGACATACGATAATTTCACCGTAAACTCTCAGGAGGCGATTCTCAAAGCACAGCAATTAGCTGCCTCCCACGACCAACAAAACGTCGATACTGTTCACCTTTTGAAAGGTATCCTGGAAACCGACGAAAACACCGCTCAATTTCTGCTCAAAAAAGCGGATGTAAGTATCCCGAAGCTGGAAGCCGAATTAAACAAAGCGATTTCAAGCCTTCCAAAAGTCGAAGGTGCCGAAAAGCAGTTTCTCACCAACGACGCCAACAAAGCCCTGAGCCAGGCTAAAAAAATGCTCAAAGAATTTGGCGACGAATACATCTCCATCGAATTGCTTTTGCTCGGCATTTTGCAAGGAAAAGACAAAGGTGCTTCCATTCTGAAAGACCTGGGCGTTACCGAAAAAAACCTGAAAGCTGCCATCGACGAGCTTCGTAAAGGCAAAAAAGTGACCGACCAGCACGCAGAAAATAAATACAATGCCCTGAGCAAATTTGCTATTAACCTCAATGAACGTGCGGAAACAGGCAAACTGGACCCCATCATTGGCCGCGATGAGGAAATCCGGAGGGTGTTGCACATCCTTTCGCGCCGAAAGAAAAACAACCCGATCATCATCGGAGAGGCTGGGGTAGGTAAAACCGCCATCGTGGAAGGGATCGCCTGGCGCATTGTAAAAAAGGATGTTCCTGAAAATCTGCAATCCAAAAAAATATTCACCCTGGATGTTGCCGGGCTGATCGCCGGAGCGAAATACAAAGGTGAATTTGAAGAAAGATTAAAAAGCGTCATCAAAGAAGTGACCGAATCCAATGGCGAAGTAATTCTTTTTATTGATGAAATCCACACGCTGATCGGCGCGGGCGGTGGCAGCGGAGCGATGGATGCAGCTAATATTTTAAAACCCGCTCTCGCCCGTGGCGAACTTCGCACGATAGGTGCGACAACCCTCGACGAATACCAGAAATATTTTGAAAAAGACAAAGCGCTGGTGCGTCGTTTCCAAACTGTGGTCATCGATGAACCCAGCATTGAAGATACCATTTCGATCCTTCGGGGCTTGCAAGAGCGTTACGAGGTTTATCACAAGATCGAGATCCTCGATGAGGCATTGATCGCTGCCGCCGAGCTTTCAGATCGTTATATTTCAGATCGTCAATTGCCGGACAAGGCCATCGACCTGATCGATGAAGCTGCTGCAAAGCTCCGGCTGGAACTGGATTCCGTTCCGGAAGAGATCGATGAAAAAGAACGAAAAGTCCGGCAACTCGAAATCGAACGAGAAGCCATAAAACGGGAAAAAAACAACAGAAAGCTTGACGACATCAACAAACAGATCGCCAATGCCAAAGAGGAACTTGCCTCCATCAGTGCGGCCTGGAAAAGTGAAAAGGAAATCGTCGATACCATCCAAAATATCAAAAAAGAAATCGAAGAGTTTGAACTACAAGCTGCAAAAGCCGAGCGCGAAAGCGATTTTGAACTGGTGGCCAAAATCCGCTACGGAAAGATCAAAGAAAAGGAGGCCATGCTGAAAGTAGCTGAAGAAAAGCTCGACAAGCTTCCCGATGAAAACCGTTTCACCAACGAGCAGGTCACCGCCAATGACATCGCGGAGGTTGTAGCCCGCTGGACGGGAATCCCTGTCAGCAAAATGCTGCAAAGCGAAAAAGACAAATTGTTGAAACTCGAAGAGCAGATCGGCAAACGGCTCATCGGCCAGAAAGAAGCCGTGGAAGCTGTCGCTGATGCCGTTCGTCGAAGCCGTGCCGGATTGCAGGATGCAAACCGTCCGATCGGCTCTTTCATCTTCCTCGGTCCCACAGGGGTTGGAAAAACCGAGCTGGCCAAGTCTCTGGCCGAAGTGTTGTTCGATGACGAAAGAGCCATCACCCGCATCGACATGAGCGAATACCAGGAACGCCATGCCGTTTCAAGGCTGGTGGGCGCTCCTCCGGGCTATGTCGGATATGACGAAGGCGGCCAATTGACGGAAGCTGTGCGCCGAAAACCCTATTCGATCATCCTGCTGGATGAAATTGAAAAAGCGCATCCCGACACCTTTAATATTTTACTCCAGGTGCTGGATGACGGACACCTCACCGACAACAAAGGCCGGGTTGCCAATTTTAAAAATACCATTATTATAATGACGTCGAACATGGGCGCGGAAACCATTCTGGAAAATTTCGAAGACCTCGACGCACTCGGCGAAAAGCACCGCAACGAGATCATAGACACTACCAAAGTGGAAGTCTTTGAGCACCTGAAGGAAAACCTTCGCCCGGAATTTCTCAACCGGATCGATGAGCAGATCATGTTTTTGCCCTTGACAAAAGCCGAGATCAAACAGATCCTGGAACTGTTGATGAAAAAGACCTACCAGTTGCTGGCAAAACAGGGAATCGTAGTAAAAATAACCGAGAAAGCAAAAGACCTGCTCGCCGGTTTGGGCTACGAACCGCAATTTGGCGCAAGGCCACTCAAAAGGGTTTTGCAAAAGGAAGTCATTAACGAATTGTCAAAACTGGTACTCTCCGGCGAATACGTAACCGGCGACACCATCTATATCGGAACCGATGCCAAAGGACTGACCTTCAGCAAAGAACCTCCAAAAGAATCCGGACAATCACAGAATCCGAAAGGTAAAGCCGTAGGCAACGGCAGTCCGAAAAATGAAGATACCCGCCAATCACAATTAGACGATTTGATGCAGGCTACCAAAGATGTAGAAGACGCAGTGAAAAAGATCAAAAAGGACGATGATGCTTCTGATGGGAAATAATCTCCCCTGTGAGCCGAGACCTTCGAGGTTTTGAAAACCTCGAAGGTCTCGGCTCACAGGAATGAAAAAGGCTGTCAGAATCTGACAGCCTTCGTGGTACCTCCAGGAATCGAATCCCGATGCATCGGGA